>DASWNL010000210.1:0-12676 GCA_036399215.1 Abditibacteriaceae bacterium | reverse complement strand
TATTTCACCAGTAAAAGTCCCCTTGTGTAACAGATGGGATAACAATACTTGTTTTCCAAGCGCTTGCCCTGTGACAACATACGAGGGCTCTTTTGAGGACGTGTTTGGAGCAACGCCGAGAAGTGCTTTTGCAAACTCAGGATGATCATCGTGAAATTCTTTAAAGTCTTGTGTTGTTAATCCATCTATGGAATTCATTTGAATCTCCACCTTTCGCTGCCACGTATAAAAACCGCCGCCAATCAAACACAGACCACTAATGGAAATGGTTTAATCATGGCTTGAGGTTATCAAAAGCTGTCTAAAAGTGCCGTTAGACGCGCCATAGACGAAACGCTTTGCAAAGCCGTGGCAGTAGATCAGTGGCGACGTTGCTTTGATGCGAGGCCAATATCTCACACATGAACAGGCTTTTGGCTAAAGGTTCGCCATCCTTTTCACCACGTAGCGAGGCGAGTAGGGCAGGGTTATTTTTAGCCGCTTCGCGCAGGCGGTTTTTCACATAGAGCCACATGCCCGGAATGCTTTCCGGCGTGGCGTGATCAGCGTCGTATTCTTCGCGCAAAACGCGCGCGATCTCCTCTGCATCACCAGGCGGAATGTTGGTTTGTCCAACAATGCGAGAAAGTTCCCAGTGGCGCGCTAAGGCTTCACGCAGCAAGTAACGCGCGCCCAGAGACAGATTAGCAGCATCGGCCATATCGGTCTGGATAATGTCCACTACGCGCGCCGAAACTTTGCCGGTGGCAGAGGGAGTCTCAGTTTCATGCTCCGCAGTTTCAGGCTCAGAAAAAAGCACTGAGGCCGCTTCGTCGCCATCCTCAAAGGAATCCCAGTCATCAACTTCCACCTGGTTACGATTGGGCGATAAATCAATAACTGCCGAACGCGCTTTAGCAAAGGCGCGCCACAGTGCGCGATGCGTTTCGAGTTCGCCATCGCTGCGGCCCGCGAAATCGTCTTCAATTTCCGCGCGCGGTCTTTTATCCTGGTGTCGCCGCTGGGCATAGTCGGCCAGTTTGCGCGCCACAAGGCGCCGCTGTCTGGCGGGACGCTTCCAATAGAGACGCAAGCCCGACAACGCGCCATAGAACGCTTCGGAAACAACGTCTTCCACCGCGTCCGGGCTTGTCAATTGGGCGCGCATGGCAACACTAACAGCCAGGCGCACAACTTCATCCTGGTGCTGAAGAAACCAGTTTTCTTCCTTTTCGGCGATCGCTTCCTGACGCCCGCGCTTAAGCGAGTGAATCCATTCAATGGCCGGGGCATTGCGCCACTTGGCTGCCGGGGCCAGAGCCGCCTGGAGCAGCGATTTCGAGGCGTTGCGCCGCGATACCGCATCTTTGACGAACGAACCATCTTCCGCCTTGATTTTGGTGGGAATGTGCGGCCCGGTAATATCTTTGCGTTGAACGGGAATAGATTCAGCCTTGCGGCCCAGAGTGCCTTTTAAGACTCTCACCGTATCCGTCGGCGCTTTATCGTCGAGAGATTCATCCAGGCGCGCAAACCATTGGCTTTTATCGTCAGGCCGACGTATGTTGACCAGGCTGCCTTTCACCGGCAAAAGCGATTCAGCGCGTTGACGATCCCATTGCACGGCATTTTCGGTAGGCTCTGCGTCATTGGCATCCACCACGAACATACCCAGTTGCGGCGTCCAGATTTTGAGCTGCTTGCCGGTCATCGAAACAATCACACCATCACGCGGGCCGTAGTCATCGAGAACCACGCGCGTAGACGCCGAGACTTTGAGCCAGTGACTGCCAGCGTGCGAAGTCCCCTGGCCACCGACACGTTTAGCGCCCTTAAGAGGATGGGCTTCAAGCGCAGGGTCATCAAAATTCATTTGAAATTGCGATTTGCGCAGAAGCTCTATTGAAAGCAAAAACCCATCAAGAGAGTCATCTGAAGTTCTGGCTATCATTTCCGCCCCCGATGCTTCCATACATGGCGCTTTGCATTGCGCTCAAAGGTTTCGCGACCACTGCGTCCGGGGCCATCAAAAGAACTGGATTTCAAGCCAACAAGCGCCAATTCCTTTAAAGCATTAAGCACACGCCCGACAGGTCGTTGCTGTGGCTTGGAAACGCGCCGTAGGTAACATTTGCAGCCCGCTCCGCATTCGGTATGACCGGCGCCGGGAAAGAGGCCCAGACGCGCTAATTCCCGCGCCGAGTAAATGCCGCATTTCCATCGTCCGCCGCGCGCAATTTTGGGGCAGTCTCCACAGTTTTGCTCTGCGTCACCAAGCTGCCATTCCCAGAAGACGTCGTGGCTTAGATCGGCCAGCACTTGACCGGCCCAGAACGCTTGTATCAGCGAGGCACCATACATTTGAACACGGCGCTCAAAACCCATACGCCCGCTGCCCTGTTCGCGGTCTTTGAGCAGGTTCAAATAGAAGTTCTGCTGCCGGCGATACATGCGCTCCAACTCTGCGGTTTCATCCTGGCTGTAATTTTTGAAGTTGCCCGCCGCTTCGCGCCCCGCGCGCCACATGAGACAGTAAGCCTCACGCAGCGTAACGCGCGCATCCCGTTCGACGACATTCCACAGCTTTTCTTTTTGCTTTGCCAGCGTGGCTTCGTCTATGCCACCGGCAGAAGCAATGGCAAGAAGCTCTAAGGAAGCATCCCATCCGTTGAAGTTGGAAAGTAGCTGCTCGATTAACTGCGACTGCAAACCAGAAACAGCGCGCTCGGCTTGCTGTTGACGTTTTCGCACTTGCCCCAGACTTAGACCCTGATGTGCAGGCCCGCCGATTTTGAGAGCTTTAGAGAGTAGGGTAGGCTTTCGTGAGGCCCGCTGTGCGCCAGACGATTGGGCTAAGGCATCCACGTCGAAATGTAACATAGGTAGCATTTCTTGCCGAATTGCCGGATTATTGCCGGGTAAATTGCCGGATTTGCCGGATACACTCACGCCAATAAAGGCCGGTGCGCTGACCAGTTCCGCGACACCAGGCTCCGCCATCAATGCCAAAGCCGCGTCCGCGATTTCAGCGGGCGTGGCGTCCTTTGGTAATTCGATGCGAAGCTCTTTTATATTTGGTGCAGTCATGGCAAATCATTCCCGTTCTCATCCACCCACGGCCAATCGTTTACTTCTTTTGCAGTTTCCTCATCGGACTGTTCACGATAGTCTTTTAAAGTTGCGTGCCTTCTATCATGCCATTCTGTCGCGTTTGCTGTCGCGTTGGCTCTGGCAAGTCGGCGCGCTTCAAGATGTTCGTGGCACTTACCGCCACACCAGATTAACCCGAAGCTGACACCGGCTCCAACGAGCGAACCGGCGACGAGCGAGGCCACAAAGAAACCGATGAGCAGGCTCGGCCAGTTCTCGCAGAAAACTTCCCAAATTGGCATAAATTACCCGGATACCGCATGAAATGTCCCAAAAATGCAACAATTTACACATTTGGCGCAACAAAACGCCTGTTTTCGTTAATTCTTGACTTCGCTTTTCACACCCGTTTAAACCCGCACGATGCGAATAATTCGCTCGTTAGGAAACGCCGCTATAGATTTGCCCAGGCGGGCCTGATTGGGCCGTTGCCGTTCCCAGTCCTGGTCATCATCCGCCGGTTCAATCTCGTAAGGATCGTCATTGGTGTCATCATCTTTGTCGTCTTTAGTGTCATTTTGGGCATCACCGCTTTGCGCGTCGCTTTGGCTGGCGTGCTGTGCATCCAAATCAAAGGGAGAATAACCATTTTGCCCGCCAGCTTGCCCACCGGCCTGACTTTGCGGTTGCCCATCCTGAGCGCCCATTTGCCCCTGCATTTGTTCGCCTGGTTGTCCACCTGGTTGGCCGTCCATCGCCATTTGTTGCTGTTGCTGCTGGGCAATCTGCTTGGCTTCTTCGGGACTGTGGCCTTGCGCGATTAAATCCTTGATTTGCTGTTGCTGCTGTTTGGCGGCTTGCAGTTCGGATTTTTCGGCGCCGATGGTTTGCATCATGGACACATTGCCGGCAGGTTCATCCCAGGCCGTCGACCAGGCTTCAATGTCGTCACCGTATTTTTCGGCGAACTCTTTTTCGTAAGCAGCTTCGACCTTATCGCGCCACTCTTCTGTTGTGGCGTATTTATCGCGCGCGAATCTGCGCGCCGTTTTTGTCCACAAAATGGTGTCTTTAGCGTGCAGGTCGCGCGGCAGGTCTTGAATGTCTTTGAGTTCGTTGGCCGTATCGCCGAACGAGAAGCGGGTTTTCAGCGCTTCGTCGGTTGCCTCATCGTCTTTGTTAAGCCCTTCCCAATAGAACTCAAAATCAGGATTAAGGAATTGCAGGATGTGCTTGTTGATAAAGTCGGCAATCGCTTCGAGCAACGGCACCAGGCCCTTATCCTGCGAATGCTCGATGCGCGTTTCCGGGTCAGCTTCATTCAGGGAGCTTCCTTCACTCTGGGAGCCATAACCCACTTCAACCGGGTCAACGCCAAACAAAGCGCATAAAAGCACCATCAGCGCCTGGAAATCGCTGTGCGCGTATTCCATCTCATTAACAGCGCCGGTGGCATTGCGCAGCGGCAAAATCTCAATGCCGGCGTTTGGGTCAGCGGGCAAGCCCAGATAAAGTAAGCGGAAGAAAGCCCCGACACTGCCGGTTTTCATGGCGAGTTGCGTGCGTAGCGCCGACAGCGAATTGTCGCTAAACCCGGCCAATTGGCCGCGCAGGGCCACAATAGCCGGTGGAATGTGATTGTTGTCAAAATACTCCGCGCGAAACTTGAGGTTAAGGATCATCGAAGCCAGCAGATCGAGCGATGCTTCGGTTTCGCCGTAGCCATAACCCATACCGAAGAAATCGGTGCGCGGGTTGCGCACCATGACGGCCATGCGATTCCAGGGGAACTCGCGGTAAACCATCGAAGCCGAAGCCGAGGTTCCCGGCTCCAGTTCGATAAAGGCAATCGGCAATCCGCTTCGATCAATTTGCGGAACGTATTTTTCTTCGTAAGTGCGCCGGATCTGCTTGGCATCCACATCCGCGTTCGAGAACCAGGCCACAGGCATGGCCTTTTCGTCATTGGATGGCTCGAAACGCACCGGCGCCCAGTCCATAGCCAGAGCATTACGCACCATGCGATGCACCAGGGCTTGCAAGCCACCGGCGAGAACCTTGCCGCGCCCATCCCAGACACCCGGTTGGTTATCAAATTCGCGTCGGCGCAACTGCCCGGTCGTGTCGTAGCGATAGCCGCCGTGAATCACGAAATCTTCCAGTGCCTCGCGTTCTTTGGCCGCCGCGCCGGTTAACTGGCGCTTTTCTTCAATCTGGCGAATGCCAAAGCCTGGCAAGCCGCGAGAGCGTGAACGCTTGCACCACCGCGCCGCCTGGCGCTGCCGTGTGCGAATGATGAGTTGCACCGCCGGCGTGCGCGAGACGGCTTCTAAAAAGCCCATCGTGTGCCCGGTTAAGGTGGCGGTATCTTGAATGCCGGTATATTCGCCCAGGGCATCTAAGGTGTGATTGATGCGAACCGGCGTTGGTTTGGGGTTTAGCGAGTTGGCAGCGAGACTTTTGAGCAAGGTATCGCCGTCAATACAAACAGGCCGCCCGTCCGCGCCAGGATTCAGCCCCGGCAGGTGGAGGCCAAGTTGCTGGCCTTTTTTATCGGCGGCATAGGCTTGATCGAGCACAGCTTTGGCAAGGGTTTGCTCGGCGGGCGTTGTGGCCTGTTCTTCCAGTTGAACGCCGAACTCGAACGCCGTGGCCGGCGACGCGACAGCATTAACCACGCCAGGCGTGATTTGAAATTGCGGGTCAAAAGAATGGTCACTCATAGGAAAAAACAAAAAGCCGCGATTCTCGTGGGAGAAATCGCGGCTCTTGTGGCCTGTTTAAATTGGTGATGCTTTAGGGCATTCTCAATTTGCTCAATTACGCTTTGGTCTTACGCTTTGGTCAACTACGCTCGGACTCGTTAGGCCTGCACTTGGTTGTAGTGAGGCGCTTTTTCGGCCCGCACCCAACCCAGTTCGCTCATTCTGTTTTCGCCGAGAGCCGAAAGATCAATATTATCACCCACGACTACAATGCACGGCGGTAACTGCACACCATTAGCCCCGGCAACGCCGCACAGTTGATCGAAATAGTGTTCATGCTCAATGCGAGTGGGAATCTCTCGAAAATGCAGGATGAGCAGCTTTGCGTCTTTGCCCACGACAACAGCCTTGTCGGCATCCTCGACTTCAATTGGCTCTTGCGGGGAGCCTTCCGATTTAATTTTTACCATTGGGCACCTCCTTTAGGAAATCCTTTAACGATCCAGAATGCTGCTATGCTTCTTTTTCGCCTCATCGCGGCGCCTCTTGCGATTCCAGGTGCGGCAGCCCTGTGTCTTTTTAAGCTCTTTGGCTCGTGTCGAAACCGTTTTACCGGGCGCGCCGGTTTTGGTTTCCTGCACACCCACTAGGACAATCGGCACCTCGTCAACAGCTTTAGCGTGCGCGGGAACCGTCGAAGGAATGCCCACTGAGGCAGCCATACCCTGCACGACGCGTTGCCGCATTTCGTTAACGTAACCAGGCACCAAAAGCCTTTCTTCTGGCTTAGCAAGTTCAGGAGCCGGCGCCGTCAGATTTGTTTGAGCGTTAGGCCCAGTGATGATTAGTGATTTTGGGGAATTCTCAACCATTGTTTGCTACCTTTCCTTAATATCCTCTTTTAAACCTTGGACGCCAGAAACGCGCCCTGTTGAATAATGATCTGCGGATCATCGCCTAAGAGCGAAGCAACGCGAATATAAACTTCGCGGCCTGCCGTTTTGATTTCGTAGGTGAAGTTGCCTGCTGCATCTTCGGTGATTTTCTGGGCTTTATCCTCGAAGAAAACCGGCACGCCGGGGTTTTCCTCTGTGGGAGGCACAGAATTCTGGCGGTCGAAAAACAGCACCTCAAGCTCAAAGCCCGCCGCGCCGACACCGTTTGCATACTGCACGTTTAACGTTATGCCGTCATAATGCTTGGTTTGCAGCACATTGTTGGCGACTTCGGCATCACTGGGCGGGCTGGCAGGATCGGCAGCGTTTGCCATGCGATAGGGTTGCATTTCGACTTGCTTCTTGCTCATGAAAACTCCTTCAAAATACTTCTTAAATTGATTGTTAAGTTGATTATTAAATTAACCGGAAGCCACAAAAACATATTGGCGCGGGTCGGTATCGGCCAGGTGGTTACCAAGCTGGGTGCGCTTTTCATCCACGGCCCAACCCGCCGCCTTGAGGTAAGTGCGAATGCGGTCACGCCCTGCAAAGGATGGATCCCCAATTCTCACACTTTTCTGGCGATGATTTGCGACTAAAGATTCGATTTCCTTACCCTCAACTGTCCAAGCACCGCCGGCATACTGAGCAGATTCCAAATTGTAATAATCATCAGGCGAGTAGGGAGGCAGGGCCAAAACTAGGCGGAGCGACTTGGGACGAGGCACAACGCCCAGCAAACGCACAGAGCCTAAACGCGAAATATCAAACGCAAAATCAGATAGCTGATCAAGCAGAGGCGTCGGCGCCGGTGGCGCAATCGAAATCAGTTCAGGAAGCTTCAACAGCCAGCGCACATAGGTGCGGCCCGCTTCATGTTTGGCATTACCATCTTTAAAGACAAACACGCCAATGCCTTCCCGGCTGCCGCTGTTATTGGTATTGCCTTCAATAGTCTCAATTTCGCGGTCTGGCTGCACATCTATCACCAGGCCGGTATGCACGGCATCACCTTTTGATTTCATGGACAGGAAGAAATCGAACGGTTCTGGATCGTCGAAAAGAATGCCCTCACGGCGCGCCCAGTAGAGCAATTCATCACACGAAGCCGTTGCCGGCCAGGGATTGGGCGCCTGGATGCCCAGTTCACGCCATAATTCCTGCATGATAAACGCATCAAAAGCTGCGCACCAGGGCCAACCGGTAGGCTGCGTGCGTGCCAGCGTAGTAGCCGCCTGAAAGCGCCGCACCATTGGCCCGGAGTTGGAGCCGAGCGGCTGTTCGCGCACGCCGTTGTAGCGCAGGGCCAGGTTAACCAGGCATAAACCCAGTTGGGCACGGGTTAAGGAAAGGATAGTGTAATTTTTCGACATGAAATGCTCCTGAAAACAAAGCCAAAAACAAAAAGAGCCGCCAACCCTCTGCTTTGAAGCAAATGCTTTGAAAGCGAGAATTAGCGGCTCTTTGGCCTGAAATCGAATTGTGAGTTATTTTAAGTGATTTCTTCGGTTCTTGCGAACCTGACACCAGGAATCTGTAGAGATTCTATGCAGATTGGGTGCAGATTCTGTGAACCACAGTTCGCAAAGTGTCTCCGGTTCCTTAACCGGTTTCCTTAACGTGTCGTTTACGCTTTAGGATTCCACTGCTGCTCCAAGACTTTTGCGTTTGGTCCGCCAAAGCCCTGCGGCAACATCGAATGTGGATTAAAGACCGATTGCACAGGATTTTGCGTGGTTCTACCACTCGTGCCCAGTTGACCATCGCTCATGGGGTCATAGACGGCCAAGGCATTACCAATGGCGCCGCTGAGCGTTGACGCATGATAAACCGCTGCAATGCGCGCCAGGGCTAAATAGTTCAAGCCGCCTTCGGGCGCGTCGAGGCGTTTGCCCGCCTCATCTAAAATGATGTTGCGCGTGAATTGATAGTTCGCTTCGTCGTGACGTTTGAGGCGAACGAGCCTTGCAGCCTGAATCGAGCGGAAGTTACGATAGGCGCCGGCGAACTGCAAATCTCGCCAATTGGTTTCTGTGGCCCAACAGCCGCGCATCTTCAAATGCTCGATAATGTCAGGGCGGCAGAATTGGGCAAAAGAGACTTGCCGCAGTGTGCCCTCGGCCTGACCGATGCGGTCGGCAATTTTGCAAATCACTTCCACCACGTCCAACCACTCAAACGGTGAGCCGTCCGAGTTATCCCAGTTGCAAACAATCTCTTCCGTGATGAATTTGACCTGTCTTTCTTTGGCATCGAGTATCTCGCCGGAAGCTCCGATATCCTCCCACTTCAAAAGATGACCGGGCTTGACGATAATCTCAAATTCACGAGACTCACCGGCGTAAACAAAGCGATATTGGTAGCAACCCGGCGGCAAGCGAACGGAATGACGACCGAGCCTATCAGTTAACGTTTCCGCAATGAACTGTTTGTCGTTGAAATATTGCACTTCCACATTCGGCACCGGCTTGCCGGCAGCGATCAACACATGACCTCCGTATTTATCACCTTCGTGCGAATCTAAACCGATGCACGGCTCCGAGCCGTCGCCGATCTGCACCAGGGAAAGACCCACCGCTGAAGCATCGGGGGCGTTATGGACGTGCATAAAGTAAGTGTGATGGGGCGTAACAGCCCAGTTACCGAGATTTACGTCGCGCATGATTTACCTTATTTACCTTTTAATGTCTAATGCCCTATACATTAAACATTCTGTTGATTTGTCTCTTTCCGGCTCCGCTTATGCCAGTGCAGCGGATGGATAAATGAGCCGTCGGGAATATCTACAGGATCGCAGCGCAGACAAGTCAGATTGAAGCGTTGCGGTTTGGTTTTACTGTGCCGCGCGTCCTGAACGAGATAACCAGAGCCTCCACTGCTAACCACATAGTCACCTGTTTTTACATCATTATTGGTGTCGTAATAAAGTTTGCACCGGCTTCCAATTGGCTTTGTTCGCATAAGGTCTCCTTTATTCATCTTCTAAAATTGCCGCAAAGTCATCCAGGCCCGCCGCTTTCATAGCGGCATCCACCAGTGCCCCCACATCTTCAAGTTCGTTGACAACAGCCATGTCTAAGGGAATCGTATTCTCATAAACCGACAGGTCAACGGCCTCTGAGTCCGGTTCCAGCACAGCCTCTAATTCATCAGGCGGCATTACGCTCAACCCTTTAACCACACCGGCAAAGGGGCCAATGGCATTTACAGTTGCGTCCACAGGGTCATCTTTGCCGCCCAGTGGAAACGCCAACAGGTTGGAAAGCCAACCATAAGAAAGCGGCGTATCCAGCAAACGCACGTTGCGCGCCATACAGAAGGGCAGCACCTCGTAAGCTTTCTCGATTTTCTTTTGCGTGGTATTAAAGGGCAAGACGTTAATAGGATCCGTGGCGCGAATCATATCCCAATCATCTTGCGACCAACCGGGAATCGGCGAGATTGGCATTTCACGCCGCTGGAGCATAAGCCGCCTTATATATTGAATAAGAGCCGTGCCCGCGCCCTCTTCAATGCGCGCCCCTTTAAGTCGCCGTTGCAGCCGGTTACGCCATTCCACCCATTTGAGCGCTACCGTCTTTTCCACTTCTGGCACGGTCATGCGCCGAAACTCAACCGGATACAGATAAACGTAGCCATCATCGCACATCATGGCGAGACAGCCGGCAGTGTAGTCATTGGTTGTTTTATCCTTCATCGCCGTGTCCCAGGCGAAGTAGGCTTCGCGCACTTTGAGAGAACCGTCGAAAATGCGTGAACAAGGCCACAAGCCCAGACGCGGCTCGCCCTTTTCCATAGAAAGGATTTCGAGGAACATATCGGCCTGGAAGATATTGCCCTGGGCCGGAGTAGGGCGCTGCTGATGTTGGCCGGCATAGGCGACCGCTTGCAGCGCTTCTTTTTGTCCTTCAATCACTTCATCGGTAAAGAACTCTGGGAAAAGCAGCTCTCCCTCTTTTTGGCGCAGGTCAGTGCCCCACTTCTGGAAACGCTCATAGTAAAGGTGCTCCGGGGGCAAATCGGCTAAGAGCGTGCGAAAGCGGCGCTCTTCCTCAAACTCCGACATCAGGCAGACGTGTTCCCACTTATCCACTTTCTTTTGCAGTGCCGTGCCGGTCGGGTCTTCGTGATGAACCCGCTGCATAATCATCACAAGCCAGCCGGTGCGTGGGTCGGATAAGCGGTTTTGTGCGGCCTGAAAAAGCCAGGTGCTGGCTTCGCTACGCTTGGCTTCTGAAAAGCCATCCATGATGGAAAGCGGGTCATCAATAATAACGCCGTGCCCACGGTTACCAGTTGTGCCGGAGCCAACCGACATACTTTTGCGAGAGCCACGCGCTGTATTCTGGTAGTTCTGTTTCGCTTTGGAATCAGTGCGGATGTTCCATTCCGGCTGAAAGGTCTCGCGATACCAGTCATCGAGAACTAAGTCCTTGGTTTTGGTGGCGTCACGAATGGCCAGGTCAAGGCCATATGAAGCGCACAAGATGCGTGTGCCAGGTTCGCGCAGCCACATCCACGCCGGCCAGAACACCGAAGTAATGAGGCTTTTCATGTGCCCTGGAGGCACATTGATAATAAGGCGGCGAATCAGGCCGAAGGTGACGGCTTCCAGATGAGCGCAAATACAGTCCAGGTGCCAGTTCCACAAAAGGGGAGTGTCCGGCTCCATGATATGCCACGCCTGCTTGACGAATTCCGCCAGGTATTCTGTGGCTGCTTCGCGCCTCTCCCGCTTTTCTTGCAGCGCCACCTCGTCTGCTTCATAAGCGGCGCGCAGAACATGCTCGGCTTCCAATTTCTGCAAGAACTGGGCATCCGAACCAAGGGGGTCAGTCGCTAAGCATATAGGGTTCGAGAAGAACTGTGATCCAGTGTTCGCCTGCACGAATGCGCTCCACCTGTTGGCTGTTTAGCTTGGAGGTATCGAGCCTCTCTTGAACTTTCTTGATAAAGGCTTCGAGTTGTGCACCCTTACGGCGGCCACCGGTTTCCTGGGCAATCTCTGTCAGGCACGAGCGGAATTCCGAAAGAAGAGCAGAGTTGAAACGCTCAATATCAACGCGTTCGGCACCTTCACCAGTGCCGAGCAGCTTTGAATCCTGAACCCACAGGTTATGGAATTCCCGCGCGCGGGAGCCTTGCACGCTAAACACATGATCGTTTTCGCCCGAAAGACTGGTTTCAAAAATCTGCGAATATAGTAATTTGGCTATATTTTGCAGGGCTTCGACGCGCCCAAAGTCCAGGCCAAAGCCCTGTTCGAAAACCTCTTTGCGGCGTGCGTTCTTTTCGTCCTCGCCTTCCTGGTCAAAGAGAACCGCGCGGCTTTTCCAATTGAACTCCACCGACCATCCTTTAATGGTGTCCAGAGAACAAGTCGGCGGCTCATAAGGATAAGAGAACGTCAAATCGCTTGAATTATTATTTGAATTTTGGTGTGTCCCGGTGGGTTTTGGTGGGTTTGAAGGAGCATTTTTCGCTCTGTCGTAAATATCCAGCAAACGCCGCAACGAGCGCCCCGGCCCCAGACGTAGCCAGTCGTTACACGCTATCACCGCTGCGTTGGACTCGCCGTCGTGGAGTTGACCGCTTAAGAGTTCCACGTTTTGCCGGACTGCCTGTGAGACTGCCTGCGGGCTTGGTTGTGTCGTCAGCGGAGTTTTCGCTACTGTTTTCTTCTTCGCCGTTTTCGTTGCCGTCTTCGGCTTGGCCGTTTTCGGCTTGTTGGAAGTGTCGTTTGTGGAGGTCGCGGACTTCTTCATCAGAGAGAACCCTCATTGTGATTTCTAAATGCTTGCCAGGCCACAGTTGGCAGCGAATGGCCTGCCCCATCTCCGATTCCGGGACGCTGAGCTTAATCTGCATTCCATCACCGGCACCGCTACGCAAGATGGCAGAGGCTATGGGAGGAAACGAAGCTAAAAATGTAATTTGGTTTTCGTCCTGTTCCATAGGTTTGTG
>DASWNL010000209.1:0-2824 GCA_036399215.1 Abditibacteriaceae bacterium | reverse complement strand
AATCATCTTTGAGCCAGGTAATGGCACTGCTATGGGTGCCTTCGGGCGCGCCATATTCAGGCGGTGGCGGATAAGCGGCTAAAGCGCCCAACGGCGCACTGCTAATGGCCGCTAAAAGATAAATTCCGGCGCCGATGGTTGCTACTCCCAAAGCGCGGCGCAGGGTGCCCGGCGTGTTGCTATCGGCATCGGAAGGCAGACGCAGCCAGCGCAGCAGATAAAAGCCCGCGATAAGAAAGATGGTGCTCCAAATCGAAAGAAACATCGGGCGTGTCAGCCAGCCCAGTTGCCAGACGTAATCGGCAGTTGAAAGAAACTTCAAAGCAGCGGCCAACTCCAAAAAGCCCATGAACGCCTTGACTGAAATCAACCATCCACCCGATTTGGGTAGTTTGGAAAGCCATTGAGGAAACAGCGCTAAGAGGAAAAACGGTGCGGCAAAAGCCGCGCTAAAGGCTAACATGCCCAAAGCGGGCCAGATTGGGCTGCCTTGCGCTGTCGAGACTAAAAGCGTGCCGACAAAAGGCACGGTGCAAGTGAAGGAAGTCAGCGAAAAAGCCAAGCCCATCAGAACCGGCGCGAGAAGCGACGGCTTACCTTTAACGGCGTTATGTTTGGGCTGCACGCGATCTAAAAGCGCGGGCGGCACCACAATTTCAAAAACGCCGAACAGATTTAAGGCCAGCGCCACGAAAACGGCGGACATCGCCAGATTTAGCCACGGATTGGCAGCAAAACGCGTAATGCCACTGGCGCCAAAAAGGGCGGAAATCAACAAACCAATGCCGGTAAACGTGACGATAATGCCCAGACAAAATGCGATTGGCCCTCGCAAGCCGCGCCCGCCTTCTTTTTCTTGTTGCTTGGTGAAAAAGCTGACAGTAATGGGAATCATCGGAAATACGCAGGGCGTGAGTAACGCGATGATTCCCATCGTTAAAGCTAAGAATATGAAGGAAAAAATACCTCTCGACTGCGCTGTGTTGACACGGCGTGCGATGTCATCGGGTGCTGTATTGGTGGATGCTGGCGTTGTGGGCGTTTGCTCTGCTGGCGCAGGGGATATTTCTGCATTAGGCGTGCTAAATTCCTGCGTGGGGATTGATGTAAACGGTTTTAATTGGTCAGGCCGGGCTGTGCCTTCGCTAACCGTAAAAGCAACATTAATCGTTTCCGTTTTCGGCGGCAAACAGGTTTTTTCGTTGCACACCATGTAGCGCACTTTGACTTTAGCGCTTTGCCTGCCGGATTTACCTGTAACCGTAACCGGAATGCCGAATGATACTCCCTTTTCGTAAAGTTCATCAGTGATTTTAAAAGCCGGATTAGGTTTCTTCATCGGCTCCGGCTGCACCGGCTTGCCGGCAGATTTCAGAACGGCACCGGGTAATAAATCAATCGAAGTCGGCAAAGAACCGCCGGGCGGCTGCGTCAAAGAATAAAGATGCCAGCCCTTTTCAATCCTGGCGGTTAGCACCACTTGCGCGCCTTCACCGGAGCGCACATCTTTGGGTTGCAATTGCGCTTTCCATGTAACCTTCTGCGGCGCTGCCGATAAAGGCAGGGCAGCGCCAATTAAGGCAGTGAAAAGCAAAAGAAAAAGGCGGATGTCTTTTAATAAGGACATTAGGTTTCCCGTTTTATGACTATTTGAAGAGTGAGATAAATTGGAGCATTACATCATTCTGAGCGCAGCGAAGAATCTTGTAGGAAATTGAATTTACCCTCAGATTCTTCGCTGCGCTCAGAATGACAACATTCCCGCTTGAGTTCCTAACACCTAAAGCTTGGGTAAAGTTCCAAGCCAAACGCTAAAGAGCAAAGCAAAACGCGGAAAGGCATTGCCTTTCCGCGTTGAGTTTAGCGAGAGATTAAGCATCTAATTGATGCCAACGGCGGCCATCACGCCCAATGAACTCCCGCACTTCATCCGGCCCCCAGGCGCCTTGCTCATAGGAGTAGGGCGCTTCGGCATTTTGCCAGGCGCCCAGAACCGAATCTACAATACTCCACGAGACTTCGATTTCGTCGCGCCTTGTAAACAGTGTGCCGTCGCCTAAAAGCGCATCATGCAGCAAGCGCTCGTAGGCTTCGGGCGGCTCTTCGCCATGCGTATCCGAGTAATCGAACTCCATGCGAACGTCCTGCACTTTCATGCCGCTGCCGGGCACTTTATGGTTGACACGAAAGGAAAAGCCTTCGTCCGGCTGAATGCGCAGAATCAGCATATTGCTCTTAACGCGCCCTCCGCCCTGATTGAACAAAACACTGGGCGTGTCTTTCCAGCGCACCACGATTTCCGTCGCGCGCTGCGGCAAAGCTTTACCGTGCCGCAGATAAAACGGCACACCAAACCAGCGCCAGTTATCAACATGCATCTTCAGGGCAACGTAAGTTTCTACCTTTGAATCGGGGGCTACGCCTTCTTCCTGCTTGTAACCATTGTATTGGCCGCGTAGCGTGCTACCCCCAATGTTATCGGGCGTAAACATGCGCAAACCGCGTAAAACCTTCACTTTTTCATCACGAATGGCATTGGCGGTGAGAGCGGCAGGTGCTTCCATTGCTACCAAAGTGAGCAACTGGAACATGTGATTCACCACCATGTCGCGCAAGGCGCCACTGGTTTCGTAATAGCCCCCGCGTCTTCCGACGCCGACTTTTTCGGCGACGGTAATCTGCACATGGTCAATGTAACGATTGTTCCAAATCGGCTCGAAAATCGCGTTGCCAAAGCGCATAGTTAAAATATTCTGCACGGTTTCTTTGCCTAAGTAATGGTCAATGCGAAAGACTTCGGTTTCGTTGAAAAAGCGTCCTAACA
>DASWNL010000208.1:0-6136 GCA_036399215.1 Abditibacteriaceae bacterium | reverse complement strand
CTAATTTTTTAAAACGACGACATCAGATGGATCGCAGGAAAGAGAAAGTGGCCCGCCGACAGATGGGGCCGTCTCGCCGGGATTGGTAATGGCGATTTTTATATCGCGCCAGGCGTTTTCATTCTCTCCCGCTGCACCCTCTGCCGTTTTACCGCTATTTTGCTGCCCTGTGAGATGCGCTTGATACTGTTCTCGCTCACCTAAATACATCACGCTTTTCAACTGCGCCGCGAGAGAATTGTTTGTTGCTTCGCCGTTCACGCGCCAGGCTTCGGGGCGGATGGAACACCAGACAGTTTGTCCTTTTTCAAAACTATCACTTTCGGGCCGCGTGGCGCGCAGCATTCCAGCAGGCGTGGCAACAGTTAAAAACTGCGCCTCGGTGCTTTCGATTAGGCCCGGCAGGAAGTTGGTTTCGCCGATGAATTCGGCGACAAAACGTGTAACCGGGGCGCGATATAATTCGCGCGGCGTGCCGACTTGCTGCAAAACGCCGTCGCGTAAAACTGCGATGCGATCAGCGATAGATAAGGCTTCTTCCTGATCGTGCGTGACATAAAGCGCCGTCGTGCCGGTTTCTTCATGCAAGCGCTTGATTTCGCGGCGCATTTCCAAACGCAACTGCGCATCAAGATTGGAAAGTGGCTCATCGAGCAGCAACACATCAGGCCGAATCACCAGCGCACGCGCCAGAGCCACGCGCTGTTGCTGTCCGCCGGATAACTGTGAAGGATAACGGTCGCCCAGATGGCCCAATCGCACCATTTCAAGGGCATCGTTGACGCGCTTTTCACGGCTGGCATTATCCACTTTGCGCACGCGCAGGCCATATTCCACATTGCCTTTTACCGTGAGATGCGGCCACAACGCGTAGTTTTGAAACACCATGCCGGTATTGCGCTGGTGGGGTGCGACGTTGTTCATCACACGCTCGCCAAAGCGCAACTGCCCGCCATCCGGCTGGGCAAAACCGGCCACCATGCGCAGGCAGGTCGTCTTGCCGCAACCCGATGGGCCGAGCATGAAAAACAGTTCGCCGGTCATGATTTCGAGGGAAAGATCGCTGACGGCAACCGTGCGCTCGAAGCGTTTGGTGATGTTATCGAAAGAAACAGAAAGCATTGTTGAGGTAGTGGGGTAGTGCAGTTGTGGGGTGGTGATTTCACGACCTCACCACCTCCACCACCTCACCACCTAAGTTGAAAACTTTTGTCGCGCGGCTTTAAGCCATTTATCGGTGGTTTCGTTGACGAAAGAGGCTTTGTCCCATTGTCCGGCTACTTTATCAAGTTCGGCCTCCGTGATGGGAACATAATTCATCTTCGGGTTCTTCTTCCAGGCAGCTTTGAGTTGCGTGTGATTGTCAATTAAAACTGCGCCGAGCAGGGAGTCCAGAGCCTGACGCCGTCGGGCGGCTTTTTCGGCGTCGTATGGACTCTGATTGACAATAGTATAAGGATTTGTCTGAATCAGGCTGCCTTTGGGAATCGGCTTGTAGGCCGCGGGCAGGGCTGCCATACGAAAAAGCCCTTTTTCATCGGAAAACTCTTTTAACTGCGGCCCGCCATCGGTGCCTTTTTCGAGCATCCACATCTTTTGTGCTTCGGGTGAAAGCACCAGTTTGACGAACTCTTTGGCTAATTCGGCGTGCGGCGCGTCTTTCATCAGGCCAATCGGGTCGGGTGTGACTACGCTTTGCCCTTTGGGTTCGACATAAAGCAGTTTGGGCGTGCCTTTGTCATCGTTGCCGGCTTTTGCCACAGTTTTGCGCCCATAAAAATCAATGGCTGGCGCCATAACGGCCTCGCCGCTGCTGACATCGGCTAAAAGACCGGATGACGATTTGACAAAGCGCCGCGAATTGGCCGCCATGCTTTGCAGAACTTGCCAGCCTTTGTCCCATCCGTTGGTTTGCAAAATCACTTCGTAAGCCGTGTGCGCCGAACCCGATTCGCGCGGATCGGCCAACTCGATGCGGTTTTCCAATTTGGGGTTGCCCAAATCGGCCCAGGTTTGCGGAATCGGCAGGTTGTCGCGCTTGGCATAGGTTTGATTCACCAAAATACCGAAACCCGATAGGGCTGCCGCGACCCATTTTTCATCCTTGCCACGCAAGGGCACACCGTTGAGTTTGTCCGGCACACCGTAGGTTTCCGGCAACGATTGCAGCAAGCCTTTGGCATCTAAAACGGCAAACGCTTCGCCGCCGCCGCCGAAAAACAGGTCGGCTTTCAATCCGCCCTGCCCAGACTGGCCCATGACCAGTTTGAGCAAGTCGGATGTGCCGCCCGGATCATACCACTTGAATTTGACTTCGGGATGCTTGGCTTTGAACAGTCGCTCGAACTCTGCCTGAATTTCGCGGCCATGCGGCGAAACAATCGCCAGTTGTTTGGCTGTGCCACTCCCGCCGCTATCGGCAGACGGGCTTCCTCCATCGGACGAGGTGCCTGAATTATTGCAGCCGCTAAAAACGGCGGCGCTTGAAAATGCGCCAAGGCCAAAAAGCAGGACAGCTATTTTTCGGGAGAAGAGTTTCATTGCTTTCCTATTGGTTTTCTTACTTCCAACTTTATCAAAGTCCCCCGCAGTTTTTATTAAGCGGCACAGCCTGACAACCAGGCGTTGGAGGAATAAGGCCCTATCTCCGCGAAAATTTTCCGCCCACAAAATATTTTTACCAATAAGAGTAGAAGAAGGGTTATAATCAGGTGACTTCAAAATTTGGGTTGGAAAGGACACGCCATGAAACATGCTCTTAGTTTGTTGCGGTCTTGGTTTGCTACCTTTAGTTGCCTGTTGATGGCAATGGCTTTTTGCGCCTCTGCTGTGCAAGCGCAGTTAACGGCGAACCCCGACGATTTCAAGATAAAAGTGAAATGGCGCCAGGGCATTGTCATTAAAAATGACGACCGCCTGGGCGGGCCTGCTGAAATTATTCTGGATTATAATCCGCCCAGTGGCCCTGATATTTCCAGCGTGCAAGCGCGCTTGATGGAATTTGAACTGGATGAAGTTCTCTCGCTTCCTTGTGATGGGCCGCCGCCTTTATGGCAAAACGATGATGATCGTCCCACTATGCTGGAGCCGGAGTTAGATGAAAACGGCACTCCTACCGGCTTGCTGGGATGGAAGATTCCCTGGAATACACGCTCCTATCATAATGGTCCACAAAGGATCTCTGCCAAGTTGCAGGTAACGGTGCGCTTTACCAACGGTCAAACTCAAATCCTCGAATACCCTTCTATATTAACTCCTATCGTGCGCAACCTGACCGTGGACGATTTGACAGGGATAGCGCCGGTGCCGTCCGTCTTTGAGGCTTCGCTTTTGGGCGAACCCACGGCCTTTCACCGAACGGTGCCACCGGCGGCAGAGCCGGCTTTTATTTGGCCTCAAGCGCAAGGCGGCCCTAAGGTGTTTCGCTGCGCCCTCAACAGCGCCCTGCCTGGCGCGGTGCGCCTACGTTATGAGCTATTTTCCTGCGATGACCCCGATACGATTATCGTGAGGCATGAAACGGGAAGCTATGTTCAAGGCCTGGATGAGCAAGGGCAGAGCCGCGCCACTATAGCCACCTGGGAATGGGACGGCACCAAAACGGTAGAGGTGTGGCAAGGCGAAACCTCGCATCCTGAACAAGTGCCGGTTGGGCGCGGCCTGTATCAGGTGCGCATCACAGCCGAGATACAGGAGGACAGCGGCGAAGGCTATGGAAGTGGCTATGGCTCTTCCATGGCCGATAGCGACAGCACGCGTAGCACCCGCACATGCTGGCCGGCTTTCTCAATGTATAGCCCGGCTATCAATTTAGCCTACAATTCGCTGCTGGAAGGCGGCAAGCGACAGTTGAATGTGAACTATGCCTTGCGCCTGTCAGGCGAAACGCTTTCCCTGGCGCATGGCGTCGCAACGCGTCTGGAAGCCTTTACCAGGGTTTACGACCCCGCGCCCGGCCCCTTAGAGCGGGTTGGTGATGTTGTAGAAGGCCCGGCTCAGACCGATGTCATTAATCCTTCTTTGACTCTCAACCAGGCCGAGTTGCAAGTGCCGTGGAACGACAAGGCCAATCGCGCCGAAAAGGTTCTACTGACCGCTAATGACCAGGCGAATTTTGACCGGGGCCACCGCGAAAAGTGGAATTTAGGCCAGACGCGCAAGGTGATAGACGGCGAGGCCGAAAGCGTGATTTACCAGGTGACAACTCCGGCAACGGCCACCGCCCCCGAAGGCTTGCGGCGCATTACCAATAACCAGATCGTGGGCGGCAAGTGCTATGTGGGCCTGGAGGTGGAGATCAGCGCCGGTGGCTATCTGTCCAATCGCTTCTTCAGCCTCAAGCTCACAGAAGACCCCGACAGCGGACAGGGCGTTACCCATCCGGGCGCACAGGATCACATTTACTTTCTGCTCTCGGCCAGCAGCCCCGATGGTGCCAGCAGTGTCGGGTTGCCGGGCGTGTCTGCTGCAAATCAGCCTCGGTGGCAGTTGTGGAATCCGAGTTTGGAGAAGTGGCAGGATGCGCTGCAAAGTCCGCAGCATCATCGCAGCGCCAACCGTGAGCGCTGGCGTGTGTTGATTCCCTGGCAGACCGCGACCTCAGCGCAGATGCCCAATCATGGCGGGCCGTATAACAGCACGCTCTTAGGGCACAACGGCCCACACACGTTCAAGGTGAAGAATGTGCAGGACAGCAGCCTGCTTATCCAGGACACATCCACAGCCACCTTTGCCTGCGATGAACTGACTTATGGCAACAGCTACAACAACTACGCCATGTCCCACTCCGTTGAAATCGACAAAGCCACAGATAAAGCCAATGTGCATAACGTAGTCATCACAAGTTGCAAGGCGCACGACAAAAACGAAGCGGGAGTGACGGTTTATAACCCTGACTATCTCAAGTTCGACCCGGAAAGCACCGATGCCTTGCGCCGCCAGCCGAAGATAACTTTCAAAGTGGAAGACCTGGGCGACCCGCACCGCTATCGTTGGTGGCTGTGGCTTAAACCTACACGCGAAGAACAAAACTCCGTTGAGCTAACCGGCATTATGGATGGGCCGGGTGAGAAGACCATAACCATTAATCCCACTACACCTGAAGCGGGCGTAACCCAAGACCACGACTTGACAGCCTGGGGCACTTATACCTTCGAGTTGCGCGTGCAGGAGATTGAAAACAACAGCACCACACCCGTGCTGGGGGCTTGGCAAGAGTTAAGGTCGGCTCGATTGTTTATTCCGACGAATTACACGCATCCGCAAACAGGGGCTTGGACTCCAGGGCACACATTGACATTGGAATCAGAAGACCTTGTTGATGACCAAAGCCAGGTGAAAGCAAAGGTATCGTATTATCTCGAAGACACACCTAACCAAGGCAAGCCACTGGCTAAGGATGCCAATATCGGCAAAGTGCAATATTTAGATGGCATTATGCAGGAAAAGAGCTTCTTGCCGCTCAAGCCGGAGATTCGCACGCCACGCGAGGATGAACTGCTGCATACCTTAACCGAGGCTGACGAAGCCGGTGAGTTTCGCGCTATTATCATGGCCGAAGATGCTCATGCAATGGATTACCGCGACCACAAAAACAAGCGCATGATACCCGCCAATCAAAAGGGCATGATGAAGAGTTTCCACATCGAAGATGACTGGATGACTAAGGGTTCGCCATACACCAATGATTACCTCAATCCGTTGGCTCATGATGCAGCGGTAATTGGAGCTTTTATGCGACCTGATAATCCAAAGTTGACTACCCCTTGGCCGAAATCAAAAATAATCTGGCTCCCACTCACGCATACCAGAAACGGTTCCTGTGGCGCCGTCTATGCTGGAAACGGAGGTAGTATTTATCATTTCCTTTCAGGAGAGACTGGGCCAACTGGTGATTATGAGACTTTGCGAGTAACCAAAAATTATGTGGAAAAATGCAATGATTACTCAAGCGGCGCCACAAATCCACATTTCGATCATTTTTTAGATAGAAATGGCCCTAGCAGCTCTCAAAACAAAGCACACGACCTTGCACGTTATGCGCATGTTGTAGGTGCTGGTTCTATATTAGACCAAAATGGAAATGTTCCAGCTAATTCTGATCTCTATGGGCTAACCGCAGGACTTCACTGGCTCG
>DASWNL010000207.1:0-14356 GCA_036399215.1 Abditibacteriaceae bacterium | reverse complement strand
AAGCCCCGCTCCTTCCAGGAAAGATAAAATGTCACAACGTCTTAACTCCCCCGATGCCGGTGGTGTTTTACATTTTATTACGCTGAACATTCGCGAGCGGAAAAGGCGTTTTGTCGCGAGGAGTATGCCCGTTTAGCCTTGCGGGAACTGCGTTTTGAGTGTGACAGGCACCCGGCACTATTGGCCGCTTATGTTGTCATGCCCGATCATTTGCACTTTCTTTTCGGCCCACAAGATGGTGCAGTAAAGCGCTTTTTAGCGCGCTTTAAACCCGGTGTCACCTTGAAGTTGGATGCCCTCGCGATGGAATCAGGCCGTATTAAAGAGCGCGAATGGCTTGCCTGTAAAGGCAAACGTGAACTCTGGCAAGACAGCAAGTATTCTTTGCCTATCTATTCGCCGCACTGGATAAGAGAGAAAATCGAATATATTCATAACAACCCGGTAAAACGTGGGTTGGTAGCGCATCCAGGCGATTATCCCTACTCCAGCTTTGGCGCTTATTACCCTGAATTGGGAATTGCGCCGCCGGTGCCGGTGGATTTAATAGAGTTTTAGTTGAGAGTGGGGGCGGGGCTTGCGCCCACTTCCAAGCGAGAAACTATAAAACTGCTATTGATTGGAAGTGGGCGCAAGCCCCGCTTTGCATTAGAAATTTTCATTATGTCCCTCATAAATCATCCGGCTATTGCCACATATCAATCGAAACTGGAATTCCTTAAAGGCAAAGGCCATGTCACGGAAACTCAGACGCGGGCGGCGTTTCGCTCGCTGCTGGAGAAGATTTCCGAAGAGCGTGGCTACTATTTCGTTGAAGAATTTCCGGTTGGCAAGAACGGCAAGCGCAAAGTGGATGGCGCGGTGCAGGATGAGTATTCATCGCTGGGTTACTGGGAAGCTAAAGATGATAAAGACGATCTCGATAACGAAATTAAAAAGAAAATCGCCGCCGGTTATCCGGTCAGCAACATCATCTTTGAAGATACGAAGCAAGCCGTTCTCTGGCAGAACAAAAAGGAAATTGAGCGCTACGATTTAAAGCAGGGCGAACAAGTCGCCAGACTGCTGGAAAAGTTTTTCGGGCATACCGAAGCCGACCGAGAAGGTTTTGAAGTCGCTGTCCGTGACTTTATTACCAAGATTCCTGAACTGGCCGGCGCGCTGAAAAAGAAGATTGACGGCGAAAGCGAAAACGCCAGATTCAAAAAGGCCTTCGGCAACTTTTTCGTGACCTGCCAGACGGCGCTCAATCCGCAAATTAAAGAAAGCGCCGTTAAGGAGATGCTGATTCAGCATCTTCTCACCGAGCGACTTTTTCGCGTGGTGTTTGCCAATCCCGAATGGGTGGCGCGCAATGTGATTGCGGGCGAAATTGAAAGCGTGATTGGCGCCTTAACTTCTAAAAGTTGGAGCCGCGCCGAGTTTTTGAAATCGCTTGACCCGTTTTATAACGCCATCGAAAAGCGCGCCCAATCGCTGGATTACGGCGAAAAACAAACCTTTCTCAACAATGTTTACGAGCGGTTCTTTCAAGGCTATTCAACCGAAACCGCCGATACGATGGGCATCGTTTACACGCCGCAGGAGATTGTGGATTGGATGTGCGCCAGCGTGCAGCGCGTTTTGCAAATCGAGTTCGGCAAGCAGTTGGAAACGCCGGGCGTGAAGATTCTTGACCCGTGCGTGGGAACCGGCAACTTTTTGGTCAACATTCTGGGGCGCATTCCCACGCACGCGCTGCCGCAAAAATACAAAGAGGATTTATTCGCCAACGAAATCATGCTGCTGCCCTATTATGTGGCGAGCGGCAACATCGAACATGAGTATTTTGAAAGATTAGGCGAATATCAGGCCTTTGAAGGCTTGTGTTTCGCCGATACGCTGGATTTGTTTCAGGGAGATCAAGTCGCGATGTTCGCTGAAGAGAATACCGAGCGCATCGCGCGCCAGAAAAGCGCCGAGCTAACCGTAATAATCGGTAACCCGCCGTATAACGTCGGGCAGAAGAATGAAAACGATAACAACAAAAACCGCGACTACAACGCCAAACGCAAAGGCGAAAAGGGCGTGGACGATTTAATCCGCGAAAGCTACGCTAAAGCCTCCAAAGCCACCAACAAAAACAAAATCTATGACCCCTATGTGCGCTTTTTTAAATGGGCCGAGCATCGTTTGAAAGATAACGATGGCATGGTTTGTTTTGTGAGCAATAATTCGTTTGTTGACCAACACGCTTTCGATGGCATGAGAAAGCATTTAGGTGACGACTTTAACCATATTTGGCATTTGGATTTGCATGGCAACGTGCGCAAGAACCCCAAACTAAGCGGCACTACGCATAATGTTTTTGGCATTCAAGTCGGTGTTGGCATCACGATTTTAGTGAAAAACAGCGCTTCACAAGAGCGCTTCATTCGCTACCATCGCGTGACCGAAGATTGGCGAAAAACAGAAAAACTCAAGTGGCTGGCCGATAAAGTGGATTTGGACGGCATCGAATGGCAAACCCTTACGCCCAACGCCAAAAACGCCTGGCTGACCGAAGGCTTAGAAGATGATTTTGATACCTTCGTGCCACTGGGAAACAAAGAAGCCAAAGCTTCTTTCAGCGGCAATCACAAAACGGTTTTTCGGCTCTACAGCAATGGAATTCAAACCAACCGTGATGATTGGGTTTTTGATTTCGACCAAAGCCGATTAATAAAAGATGTGAGGCAGTTTATAGAGTTTTATAATCGGGAAATTGCGAGATGGGAATCTTATAAGAACAAGAACGATAATTTCGATGATTTTGTTTCAAACGATGACACTCAAATAAAGTGGAGTAGCACTTTAAAAGATCGGGCAAAGCGTGGGCAAACGGCAGATTTCAGCGAGGACAAAATACGCACATCTCTTTACCGACCCTTCTGTAAACAAAAATTATATTTTGACCCTATCTTAGTTCACCGCCCTGCCAATTTTCAAAAAGTTTTACCAACTGCTGACACGGAAAACAGATTAATCTGTTTGAGCGGAATCGGTCATGATGTTTTTGTTGTATTAATGACTGATTGCATTCCAGAATTAAAAACTGCTAATCCGACAAATGGAGGCACTCAATGCTTCCCGCTTTACACCTACAGCGCGGATGGCAGAGAGCGATTCGATAACGTAACGGGTTATGCGTTGGACGAAGCGCGGCGGCTTTATGGAAGCGAGGTTTCGCGTGAGAATATTTTTTACGCGAGCTATGCGCTGCTGCATCATCCGGCCTATCGCGCTAAATATGCCGAAAACCTCAAACGCGAATTGCCGAGGATTCCTTTGGATTTGGGGAAAGCTGTTCTCCCCTCCCTCCGGGAGGGGCCGGGGGAGGGCAAAGACGGCGGCGATGCCGTCGTCAACCCCCACCCAACCTCCCCCTCCGGGGGAGGAGTTATGCCCACCGCGCATTCATGGCAGCGATTGGTCGATATTGGCCGTGCATTAGGCGATTTACACGTTGGCTACGAAAACGCGCCGCTTTATCCTTTGTCTCTCACCGACACCACGCCCGAAGGCAAAAAGTTCAGCTTTCGCGTCGAAAAAATGAAGTGGGCGGACGGCAAATCGCAGCTTATCGTCAACGATTCGATAACGCTGCGCGGTTTCACGCCGGAAATGTTTGAATACAAATTAGGCAATCGTAGCGCGCTCGATTGGGTGGTGGAATGTTACCGCGTGAAAACTGATGCGCGTTCGGGTTTAGTCTCCGACCCGAATCGAGAAGACGAGCCGAAATTCATACTCGACCTCATTGCTAAAGTGGCCACAGTTTCGCTCGAAACGCAAAAGTTAGTGAATGACTTGCCGCCTTTATTTGCATAGTCTCTAAAGATTGACCCGATTAAACTTTGCCCTGAAAGGTCAGGCGAAAATTTATGACTCTTGTTCTTGAACTGGCGCCCGAAGAGGAGCGCGAATTGGAAGCCGCCGCGCGCATTGCCGGTCAAAGCGTTAGTGACTATGCCCTGCATTTGTTGCGCGAAGCGAATTTAGCGCGGCGCGCTGAAATCTCCCGTAGATTAGCAGCATTAGATGAATGGGATAAAGCGGTTGCCGCCCGCCCCGATTATCGCGCCCAGGCCGGTTTGCCACCTCTGGGCGATACCAGTCGCTCTGCTGAACCGGATATTTATGGTTACTCCGAACATGAGGATGCTCAACGGTGACAATTGCGCCAGCAGTATCCCCTTCAACGCGTTATTTATTGGATGCCAACATTTTATTGCGTCGCATTGAAGCAGCGCATCCGCATCATGCTATCGCGTTACAGGCAGTCCGCGACCTTCTCACTACTGGCCAAGAACTTTTCGTGGCTCCGCAAAGCCTCTATGAGTTCTGGACAGTTGCAACGCGTCCTCTGCCCGTAAACGGCTTGGGCCTGTCCACCGATGAAGCCGTTCAGGATGTAACGCGAATTGAATCCCTTTTCACCCTCCTGCCAGACGAAACAGGCGTTTACCAACAGTGGAGAAGATTAGTTGAAACTTATAGCGTGCAAGGCAAGCCTGCGCATGATGCGCGTCTTGTGGCTTTTATGCTGACACATGGCATCACGCATTTACTGACATTTAATGGTAGCGACTTTGGGCGTTACACTTCTGAAGGCATCACGGTTGTTGATCCGGCGCAGGTCAGCGCGCCAACACCCTGAGAACTACTTAAAAACCTATGAACAACTTTCAACTGATTAAAGAAGAACACGTCCCCGAATTCAATTCGGTGGCGAAGTTGTATCGCCACACACCGACCGGCGCGGAACTGCTTTCGATGGAGAACGATGACGAAAACAAGTGCTTCGGCATCACCTTTCGCACGCCGCCGCAGGATTCCACCGGCGTGGCGCATATCCTTGAGCATTCGGTTTTGTGCGGCTCACGCAAATACCCGCTCAAAGAGCCGTTCATCGAAATGGCAAAAGGCTCGTTGAAGACTTTTCTCAACGCCTTTACCTACCCCGATAAAACCTGTTATCCGGTCGCTTCCACCAATTTGCAGGATTTTTATAATCTGGTAGATGTTTATCTGGACGCGGTTTTTTATCCGAACCTCACGCCCTACACCCTTGCGCAAGAAGGCTGGCACTACGAAATCGAAAAGCCGGATGCACCGCTGGAATTTAAAGGCGTGGTCTTCAACGAAATGAAGGGCAACTATTCGTCGCCGGATAGCTTGCTGGGCGAATACACGCAGCAATCGCTTTATCCCGATAACGAATACGGCGTGGATTCGGGCGGCGACCCCAGAGCCATTCCCGATTTGAGTTTCGAGCAGCTATCCAGTTTTCACCGCCGCTTTTATCATCCGTCCAATGCACGCATCTTCTTTTATGGCGATGATCCCGGCGAAAAACGCCTCGAACTTTTGGAGGAGTGGCTGAGCGCTTTTGAACCTTTGGAGCCGCAATCGGAGGTGCATTTCCAGCCTAAGTGGAATGAGCCGCGCCGTGTCGAAAAATCGTATTCCACCGACGAAGACAGCGAAGGCAAAAGCTATATTACGGTTGGCTGGCTATTAGATGAGCCAATCAATATAGATGAAGCGATGGCCTGGCAGATGCTCGGTTATATTCTGCTCTCCACACCCGCTTCGCCGCTGCGCAAGGCCTTGATAGATTCGGGCCTGGGCGAAAACGTCACCGGCGGCCTCAACGATTACTTGCGCCAGCCGTTTTTCAGCGCTGGCCTAAAAGGCATCGAAGCCGAAGATGCCGATAAAGTTGAATCGCTCATTTTAGAAACGCTGCAAGATTTGGCAAAGAATGGCATTGACCCCGAAATGACGGAAGCGGCGGTCAACACCATCGAGTTTCACCTGCGCGAAAACAACTCCGGCGGCTTTCCGCGCGGTCTGGCGCTTATGCTATGGTCACTCGACACCTGGCTGCATGACAAAGACCCGATTGAGCCTTTGCGCTTTGGAAAACCCTTGCAAGCTCTGAAAGCACGTCTTAAAAATGAACGCGTTTTTGAAAGCATGATCGAAGAGCAGTTGCTAAAGAATCAGCATCGCTCGACGGTGGTTCTTAATCCCGACCCTGAATTGTCAGCGCGCCAGGAAGCCGATGAAAAAGGCCGCCTCGAAGCGGCGCGGGCTATGCTCTCCGAAGATGACATTCAAAAGCTGATTCTCGAAACTCAAGAACTAAAGCGCCGCCAGGAAACGCCCGACCCACCGGAAGTTTTAGCGCTCATTCCCGGCTTACAGCTTTCGGATTTAGACAAGCAGAACAAAATCACGCCACGCGAAGAAAAAGAGTTATCCGGCGTGCCGGTTTTGCATAATCCTCTGTTTACCAACGGCGTGCTTTATGCCGACATCGGTTTCAATTTGCATCATGTGCCGCAAGATTTGCTGCCGTATGTTTCCTTATTTGGCCGCACTCTGACACAAATAGGCACAGAAAGCGAAGATTTCGTGCGCCTCACGCAGCGCATCGGCCAGAAAACGGGGGGCGTGTGGGCGCAAAGTTTCGTCTCGGCCAAACGCGACCAACCCGATGCCGCCGCGTGGCTCTTTTTGCGCGGCAAAGCGGTGCCCGAACGCGCCGGCGAAATGCTCGACATCTGGCGCGATGTCTTGCTAACCGTAAAATTAGACAATCGTGAACGCTTTAAGCAGATGGCGATGGAAGAGAAAGCGCGCCTCGAATCATCGCTTGTGCCCAGTGGTCACGGTTATGTCTCCTCGCGCTTGCGGGCGCATTTTTCCGAAGCGGCACGCCTCAGTGAAGCGATGGGCGGAGTCAGTTACCTGTTCTTTTTACGCGAACTGTGCGAGCGGATTGACTCCGATTGGGATAGCGTCTTAGCATCGCTCGAAAGCCTGCGCTCGCACTGGCTCAACAAAGGCGCGGCGCACGGCCATGTTACGGCGGATGAAGATTTGTATAACCAGTTTGCGCCGCGCTTTGAAGAGTTTCTGAGCGCACTGCCTGCGCATAATCCGGTTCCCGATGCCTGGAACTTGCCCGTTCCACCGCGAGGTGAGGGCTTGACTATTCCCGCACAGGTCAACTATGTGGGCAAAGGCGCCAACCTGTTTGAGATGGGCTATCAGCGGCACGGCTCGGCGGCGGTTATCAGCAACTACCTCAACACAACGTGGATGTGGGAGCGCGTGCGTATGCGCGGTGGCGCATACGGTGGCTTTTGTGGCTTCGAGCAGTTGACCGGCGTTTGGACGTATGGCTCTTACCGCGATCCGAATCTGCTCAAGACTTTAGACATTTACGATGGCACATCGAAGTTTTTGCGTGAAGCCGAGATAAGCGAGATCGAACTGCGCCGCAGCATCATCGGTGTTATCTCCGACATGGATACTTATCGCCTGCCGGATGCCAAAGGCTGGAACTCTTTAATGCGCCACCTGATCGGTGAAACCGACGAACTGCGTCAGCAGATGCGCGACGAAGTTTTGTCAACCAGTGAAGCCGATTTCAAAAACTTCGCCGAAGTGTTGGAGCAAGTGGCGGTTAGCGGCCATGTTGTAGTGATGGGTTCACCAGATGCCATCAAAACCGCCAACGAAGAGCGGCCTGCTCTGTTGGAAACAACGAAGGTTTTATAGCCCTCATCCCCAACCCCTCTCCCAATTCGCTTCGTGGGAGAGGGGTATCTAAACTCTTAGACTCCGAGTTACTTGTTCTGCTACAGCTCAAGGTAACGCGCGATACTTGTGCCTCACGCATGGCTTGAAATTCTCACATAGTCAGATAGGATTTGGTTATGAGTTCACGGGCATATCAACAAAATTCTCTTGGATGTTTCTCGTGGCAAAGCTTCATTGGCTTCTGTGTCTTATATTTCCTGATTCGAGGTTGTGGTGGCTCACCTACTTATACTCCTTCTCGGCAAGAGGTATACAATGTGGCAGTCTCGCTCGCCCAACAGGAGTTTAGGTCGCCATCTGGCAAATATACAAACCCAAACTGGAACATCATAACCAATCAAATAACCCCTTTGCCTATGGCAGCTTACCCTGCGCCGATGGAAGTAGCCGATGTATTTCCGGCACCAACTGAAAGCAATTCATGGAAAGTTAGGTCTTATTTTTTGGTCAGGGACACAGCCGGTTCAATTGTTGCGGATTGGTCTGTGTATCTTGATTACGATTCGGAAAACAAGCGATGGAAAATTGGTTATTTCCAAGGATGTCCTCGTCTTCCTAACGGTTCTCCAACCTGTTCGCCTTAGTTTTGTAACATAAAAGTGACAAAGCGAAGTGAGTAACGAAGCGAGACAATGACTCTGTGGGCGGTCAGGTGCGGTGCCTTGTTAGCTTATTGTCGGAACAATGTGGACTATGTCTGCAAATCAGGTGGTGTCTCACCTGGAAAGGCAACACTCCAGTCTTGAGCAATTAATACTGCTGCCTCACGCTTTAACTTTTCAGCCTTTGCTGAGGTTCCGCCAGCTATGGCGACTTCTGCCTCGGATAACTTCTTCTTTGCACGATGCCATGCTGCCCTTTCACGGCTTTGTCTTATTTTCTGTCTGAGGTCATCCGTTAAAATGCCATGACTTTCCAAATGTGCTGTTGCCTCATTTAGTTGTCGATAAATACTTTGGACAGAACTCGTATTGAATATAGCTTGGCTTTGAGTTTCCTCAATTAGTTGTGCATAAGCCAAGAATTCGGCTTCGTCAGCAACAGGGTAAACGCGCTTTTTGATTTCTTCAAACTCTGTATTGAATTGAGTTTGATCTATCCTGGTGTAAATAGTTCGCGCAATTTTAGAACACCATGTTTTTTCAATGTAATCAGCACTATACCGTAAATTTTGACCTTCAAACAAATGAATACGTTCTTTACAAGCTATTTTGCGACTTAATACAGCCAAATTCTCCTTAAGTAGTTCTAACTCCTCAAAACCCATCTCCTGATGGACTATATCCAAATTATCATCGGAACCGTCGTCGGAGTCGTCGTCGAAAGCCATTAATCCGCTTTGTAAAATTTCGTATATGAACTTGTCAACTTCAATTAGCGCAGCCTCATCCCCCAGAGATGAAATTCCCTTGATACGATTTAAACAGGAGCGCAATTGTCCATCGTCAAAATTTGATAGCCGCTTGAACATGATCTCACCTTATTAATTATCAAAATGTCTTCTTTGCCATGAATCAGATTGAACATAATTCATTATTGCTGATGACTAAATTACGCATAAATTACGCACAAGCAAGTTAACAGACGAATACATCATATACCCAACCACCGGCAAAAAGCCCTCCACGAAATTTCGTGGAGGGCTTTTGACTTTACGGCTTATTTACACTTCTTCGCCGAAATCGGCTAACTCGGCGGGGTCTTCCAAAGCTCCGGCGATAAGGAAGTCATCAAGGCCGGCGGCTTCATCAACGTCATCCGGCTCGCCTTCTTCGACGGAGAAGCCGGCTTCGTCTAAAGCGCCGGTGTCTTCAATCGCTAAGGGCACCGGATAAATGTCGTCATAAGACGGCATCTTTTCGGCTTTGCCCGGCGTGCGCGCCATCATGTTGCTGACCTGGAATTCGTCGACGTGCGATTCAGCATAGGCCAGTGCGGCTTCGTCAATCTTCACATCAACGGTTCCCTTGCGGTTCATGCCGGTGCCGGCAGGAATCAAACGCCCAATGATGACGTTCTCTTTCAAGCCTTCCAACAAGTCCACGCGGCCATGTGTGGCGGCTTCGGTCAAGACTTTGGTCGTCTTCTGGAAACTCGCCGCCGAGAGGAACGATTCGGTCGCTAAAGCGGCTTCGGTGATGCCAAGCAGCACGTAATCCGCAGTCGCCGGATGCAATCCTTCACTGGTAGCACGCTCGTTGACGCCTTCCAGCACGCCCGAATCGACCAGTTTGCCCGGCATCAGTTCGGTATCGCCCGTATCCTTGATGCGGCGCTTACGCAGCATCTGGCGCACGATAACTTCGATGTGCTTGTCGTGAATCGAAATGCTCTGGGCTTTATAAACCTTTTGCACTTCGGCTACGAGGTATTCCGACACACCCTTGAGGCCGCGCCAGGCTAATACGTCCTGCGGCCACAGCGGGCCACGAGTCAGCATGTTGCCGGTTGTTACTTCGTCGCCGACTTTCACGGCAAGGGTGCCGCGATACGGCACGGCAAATTCGCGGCGAACCGTCACACGCTTGTGACCGGCTTTCTCGATTTGGTCGAGAATGCGGTCAGTCAACTCTTGGCCGGCAGTTGCAAGCGCTTTCGCACCCTTGGCGCCGGGGATGTCATGCGCCGCGTAGTGACCAATCAGCTTTTCGCGGTCGGTGATCTCTTCGGTTGTTTGAATCAACACGCGACGCACACCGGTGCGTGCCTGCTGCTGATCAATCTTCAAGTCGAAGCCGGGCATGATTTCAGCGCGTCCACCACCGAGGATAGCGACAACAGTGCCGTCCACGTCGGTTGTAATCGCTTCGCCCTTGGGCTTGCGCGCTTCAAACAGTTCAACAACGCGCAAGAGGCCGCCGACGGTGGCTTCCAACACTTTGAGGTAACGCTGAATTTCGCGCTTTTGCTCGGTTGCACTGCCCTGCAAGCTGAAAGTGCCCTGGTCAATGTCGCGTCGCAACTCTTGCAAAGCCTGGGTGCGAGCTTTCTTAACCTGAGCCACACCAGTCAGCGAGGCACCGCCAGCCACACCACCCAGGTGGAAGGTGCGCATGGTGAGCTGAGTGCCGGGTTCGCCAATGGACTGCGCCGCGATAATGCCGACCGCTTCGCCGATTTCCACCATGTCGTTGGTTGATAAATCGTGTCCATAGCACTTGGCGCAAACGCCCTTGCCCAGTTTGCAGGTCAGAATGCTGCGGATTTTCACCTGATCAACGCCGGCCTGCTCGATTCTTTCCGCCGTGTGACGATGAATCTCCTGGCCTTTTTTAATCAGGGTTTCATTGGTGCGCGGGTCTTTGACCGTTTCCAGCGAGATACGACCCACCAGGCGATCCGCCAGGCCTTGCAACGGCGTGCGAATATGCACACGCGTGGACGGAGGCAACTGCTTCAAGCGATCCGCCACATCCGAATAGATATAAGCGCCCTGCTCAAACAGCAGTTCGCCGCTTTCCGGGTCTTTGACGTTATCCGATAGACGGCGACCAATCGAAGCGCGCGCGGCTGTTGACATGTGCGTTTCGGTTTCTTCCCACACTTCCGAAACCGAAATGCCGTCATTCGTGCCGCAATCGTCGGCGCGAATAATAACATCCTGTGATACGTCCACCAGGCGGCGCGTTAAATAACCGGCGTCGGCGGTGCGAAGCGCCGTGTCGGCCAGGCCTTTGCGAGCACCGTGCGTGGACACGAAGTATTCGTGCAAGTCCAAACCTTCGCGGAAGTTGGAGCGCACCGGCAAGTCTTCGATGAAGCGGCCCGACGGGTCCATCATCAAGCCGCGCATACCAACAATCTGCTGAATCTGACGCTCACTACCACGCGCGCCGGAAAAAGCCATCATGCGGAACGGGTTATACGAATCCATCGCGCGAACCACGCTGTCGCCCACTTCTTTGGCCGCGCCAATCCACGCTTGCAGAACCTGACGCTCGCGTTCCTGAGCCGTCATTGCAAGCGGGTCATCATTATAGATGTCGTTGGTGCGACGCACTTTAGCTTCGGTTTTTTCCAGAATTTCAGTGCGGTCGGTTTGCACGCGGAAGTCCGCCATCGAAATCGAGATGCCCGATTTGGTGCCGTAGCGGAAGCCGAGATTCTTCACAGCGTCCAAAAACTTCACGGTCGCTTCGTTGCCAATCTCTTCGTAGCAGCGCTGAATCAAGGCGCCGATGGTCTTCTTCAAAACCGGCGCATTGTGGAAGCCCAACTGAGCCGGCACAATCTCGTTGAAAATGAGGCGTCCAACGGTTGTAATCAACTCGCCGTTTGCCTGATCTTCGCGCTTCTTTTCGCCCGCCCAGTGACGAACTTTGATAAGCTCCTGCAAATCCAGATTGTTGGTATCGTGAGCCAAAATTGCTTCGTCCGCCGACGAGTAGCGTGGCAGCGCCGCAATTTCTTCTTCGGTTAATTGGGTAGGCAATTTGGAATTCTGCTTTTGAATCGTCAAATAATGGCAGCCCAAAACCATGTCATAAGCCGGCGCCATTGCCGGTGCGCCATCACGCGGCGAAAACAGGTTGTTGGTGCTCATCATCAAAACGCGCGCTTCAGCCTGCGCCGCCGGGAAGAGCGGCACGTGAACCGCCATCTGGTCGCCGTCAAAGTCGGCGTTGAACGACGGACAAACCAGAGGATGAATCTGAATCGCTTTGCCATCTACCAGCATCGGCTCGAAGGCCTGAATACCCAGGCGATGCAAGGTTGGGGCGCGGTTCAGCAAGACCGGATGCTCGGTAATTACTTCTTCCAAAGCGTCCCATACTTCAGGCTTCAAGCGCTCCACCATGCGGCGCGCGGTTTTGATGTTTTGCGTGTAGCCTTTTTGCACCAGACGCTTCATTACGAACGGCTTGAAAAGCTCCAGGGCCATCTCTTTGGGCAAACCGCACTGGTCAAGGCGCAAATATGGGCCGACTACGATAACCGAACGGCCCGAATAGTCCACGCGCTTACCCAATAGGTTCTTGCGGAAGCGGCCTTCCTTGCCTTTAAGCATGTCGGAAAGCGACTTCAAGGGGCGGCCACTTGAACCCGTAACCGGGCGCTGGCGGCGCGTGTTGTCAATCAGGGCATCAACCGATTCCTGCAACAGGCGCTTTTCGTGGTTGATAATGGATTCCGGGGCGCGGATTTCCGTGATACGCTTCAAGCGGTTATTGCGGTTGATGATACGACGGTAAAGGTCGTTTAAGTCGCTTGTGGCAAAGCGTCCACCATCCAATTGCACCATCGGGCGCAGTTCGGGCGGCATGACCGGGATCACTTCGAGAATCATCCATTCGGGACGGTTCTTCGACTTGCGAAATGCCTCGGCAATTTCCAGACGCTTAATCAAACGCCCGCGCTTGGCACCAACCGGGGTTTCCTGCACCGACTTTTTCAATTCGCGCGACAGCGATTCCAGATCAATATCTTCGAGCAGCTTTTTGACAGCATCGGCGCCCATGCCGGCCTCGAACATGGTCTCAAAGCCCTTGCCCAACTTGCGGTTGATGGTTTCCATCAACTTTTGCAAGCCGCGAAATTCGCGGTCTTCCAGCAGGCGGCGCTTTTCCAATTCGGCTAAAAGGCCCAGAGCATCTTGCAACTCTTTCTTGCGCTCTTCAGCAAACGCATCGCCCGAAACATCTTCGGCGCGCTTGCGCGCCGATTCGACATCAGCGGCGGTGATGGTTTCGTCTTCTTCTTCATGGCGCTGGCGCGTTTCGGCGTAGGCTTCAATAGCGCGCTTGCGCTCAACGTCGCGCGAGTCGTCAATTTCGCCCATTTCAGCCATGACGGCGTCACGAATCTTCTCGATGTTCTTCGAGATTTTATTCTGATCGGCGCGCGTCACGACCCAGTGCGAAAAATACAGAATGCGCTCTAAGTGGCGCGGCGACATATCCAGCAAAAGCGCCATCGGGCTGGGCACGCCTTTGACATACCACAGGTGCGCAACCGGCGCGGCCAACTCGATGTGGCCCATGCGCACGCGTCGCACCTTGGCGCGGGTTACTTCAACGCCGCAGCGGTCGCAGATAACGCCTTTAAACTTCGACTTTTTAAACTTACCGCACGAGCATTCCAAGTCTTTGGTCGGGCCAAAGATGCGCTCGCAAAACAAGCCGTCGCGTTCGGGCTTGAAGGTGCGGTAGTTGATGGTTTCCGGCTTCTTGACCTCGCCCCGGCTCCACGAACGGATGTCCTGCGGGCTGGCGATGCCGATACGCAATAAATCAAAGGCCGAAGCTGACAATACGCCACCCTGCGCGTTGTTTTGTCCGGTGCGAGTAGCACGCGCAGGACGCGGCGCTACCGGCGCTTCGGCTGGTGAAAATCCAAAAATATCTTGATCAGGCATGGTTCTCCTTGGGAGAATTTTGAATTATGAATTTTAAATTTTGAATGACCAAACTAATTCAAAATTTAAAATTCATAATTCAAAATTACTTAGCGTCCTTCTTCGAACTCGTCTTCGACTTCCTTGAGTTCCATCACATTGCCGTTCTCGTCTTCGACTTCGACTTGCAAAGCCAAGCTTTGCAGTTCTTTCACAAGAATCTTGAACGATTCCGGCACGCCGGGTTCAAGCATACTGTCGCCTTTGACAATGGACTCGTAAGTCTTAACACGTCCCGCTACGTCATCCGACTTGATAGTCAGAATCTCTTGCAGCGTGTGCGCCGCACCGTAGGCTTCCAAAGCCCAGACTTCCATTTCGCCGAAG
>DASWNL010000206.1:0-3441 GCA_036399215.1 Abditibacteriaceae bacterium | reverse complement strand
TAATTCAAAACTCCTAACTCAAATGCTTTCTCAATTCTGCATTCTTCATTCTCAATTGGTTGGCGTCCTGCGTTGTTTCTTATGCGCGGGGCGTTCTGGTATTGGTAGCGCGGGTGCGTGGCTTTTGCTTTTTTCCATTTCCGGCCTGGCACAACAACTCTCGCCTTCTTTGCCGCGTGACCGCCGCGAACCATCACGTGTGTGGCGTAATAGAGAGCTTATTCCGCGTGATATTGTGCCCCGGCCGGTCTCGCAACCGCCTAAAGGGCGCAACGTGGTGGTTTTAATGGCTGGCATCGGCTGGCCGGATTGGGCACGTTTGGCGGCTCAATCCTCGCCTTCAGCGGAGCCTATGCCCGGCTTACAAAGCCTGCTTTACGGCGCCGATTTAGGCGCCCTGCGCTTGCCAGGCGCACCACGCGGGGAGAATTTCCGCCGCACACAAAAAGAACTCTCTCTCGAAGAAGCCTTGCGCGAACGGGGCCGCATTTCTCCTGCGATTTTGCGAGCAGCAGCCACCATTTCAACCGGCCAACCCATCGGTTGGCCCTCTTTCGATGCGCCACAAATCCCCTTAGCAGCTACAGCGACACTGGGCGCGGGAGAAATATGGAGCACTTCCACCCCTGGTTTTGAAGACGCGCCGCCTGAATTAGCTTATGCGCGCCGCATGGGTGCCGAAGTTTCTAATTCCAATTCGTTAGCCAACCTGGCCGGTTCACTGTGGCGTATCGCACCGCCCGGCACAACAAGAGAAGATAAAAATTCGCCACATTTTGGTGCTCTGGGCGATGCGATGCGGCGCAGCGGCGCCAGGGTCGCGGCATTTGGTTCGGCGGACACCAATTTCAATCCCTCGCGGACTTTGCCCCTACGCGAATGGGCACTGCTCGCCTGCGATGGCAAAGGCATCATCCCCCAGGGCGACTTATCATCTGCATTAATGACGCGCGATGGTGAAGCACCTTTTGGCGTGCGACAGGACGGCACCGCGCTTTTGGCGCGCGTGCAAGGCGCTCTTGATGATCAAGTTAGTTTGATTGTGGTCGAATGGGGCGATACGCGCCGTGCCGCGCTTTATGCGCCGCTATGTGAGCCATCGCGCGCTGCCAGACACAAAACTTTGGCTTTGCAGCGCGCTGATACCTTTCTGCGCGGCATTATCACGCGCCTCGCGCCGGAAGACCGCTTATTCCTGATCAGCATTCCCGATTTGGATACAAGCGAAGCGCAATGGATTCCCTGCGCTTATTGGATGAAGGCTTCCGATAAGCGTGCCCAACAGGGCAGCCTGATTTCCGGCGGCGGTGAGCATCACGGGGTGGCGCCCCTCGAAAGCGTCTTTTCGACTTTGCTAACACGTTTGGCAAACCCCAACGACATGGCGCCACCAAATCCGGCTTTACCTCTGGGTTCTCAAGGCGTTTCCTCTGAGCCATTAGATCGCATCAATCGCCTGGCGTCCTTGCAGGCCGGTTGGTCATGGCTGGATGCAGCAAGGCCTGTGGCGCATGGCATCTGGGCCATCTTCTTTTTGGTTTCGATCATCATATTGGTAGCTTTGCTCACCCAATCTACACCGGGGGCGCGCTTTGGCCAGGTCACGGAAACGCCAACCGGATTACTAAGCAGCAGCCAAAACTGGGCACGCGCCTGGTGGAGCACAACGATGTTGTTGCCGCTGCTCATGTGGCTGGGCGGCCTGTGTATAGAAGCGATGTGGCGCGCCGGCGCTTTAGCCGGTGCCACACAAAGCACGCCAACAGGCTGGCGTTTGCCGGTGGCCCTGGTTTTGATTGCGATATTCATTGTAGGTGTGGCCGGGCTGGCCCGCACCTGGTTTTCGCGGGCGCGCTTGCGCGGTGTGCGCGTCGGCCTGATTTATTTGCTGCTGACAATCATCGGCTTGTTCGTTGGTGGCTTTGCCCTACCCTGGAATTCGTTGTTGGGCGCGCCGGTTCTGGAAGGTTCAACCGCGCGGGCCGGTGACATCTGGGCCTTGTTGCTGATTTCGGCAACGCTTCTGGGCGTCGGTGGCATGGCGCAACCCTCACAGCGCACCCTCGCCCAATTAGCCGCCGAGCCGTGGCCGCGCCGCACGCGTAGCAATGGCTACAGGGACGCCTACGACGAGGAAGATAACGAAGACCGTCCTTCGCGCCGTATTATCAATTTGCGCCCCGCCGTCATTTGGATGGGTGGCGTTTTGCTACTTCTGTGGCTGCCGCCTTTTGGTTTCAATGCTCCGGCCAGCGTAGTAGCATTCTTAGGTTTCGGCACGCTCTGGCTACGCTTATGGCTCGAACGCGCTGAGCGGCCCCAACGCTTGCGCAAACGACGCTGGATTATTGCTGCTGCCTTAGCTTTAGGATTGCTTTTATTGTTGCCCAAAGGCGCACCGGGCGTGGAAAGCGCTTTAGCGCAGTGGTGGCCGCGCTGGCTCAATACCTGGACAGATTGGTGGTGGAATCTGGCTCTTCTGGCAACAGCTTTGGGTGCTGGTGCCTTCTTAACCAGCGCACGCCTCGCCTTACGCAATTACTTGCGCGTGCGCTACGCCATGCGCGCCATGTTAGCCGGCGCTGTCGTTGCAGCGGCGGCGGCTTTGGTTATTTTCGGCTCTTATGGCCCGCCGCTCATCGCTCTTTATACTCTCGGCGCCGTCATCTTCCAAGTCCTCGGCGCTCCCTCCGTTGAAGGTCAGCCACGCCGAGACTAACTACTTTTTAGAGAAATCTGCTTCATCAACCTAAGGCTTGTCATTTGCCCTTGAGGTTGTGAAAATTTTCTCAAGCCTCAAAAGGAGTCTTATGAAAGCCCTGATTATCGTGGATGTGCAGAACGATTTTTGCCCTGGTGGCGCGCTGGCGGTGGTGGATGGAGATGTAGTGGTGCCGGTTATTAATCGGATGCAGGGAAAGTTTGATTTAGTGGTGGCAACACAGGATTGGCACCCGCCGGATCATGCCAGTTTTGCCTCAAACCATGCTAACCGCACGATTGGCGAGTTGATTAACATCAACGGACATCCCCAGGTTTTATGGCCTGATCATTGTGTGCAAGGCAGCGAAGGCGCCGCTTTGCGCGCGGATTTAGAGCAATCTAAAATCGCACGGGTCTTTCAAAAGGGTCAGAACCGCGAGGTGGATTCTTATAGCGGCTTTTTCGATAACGGCCATCAAATCGCCACAGGTTTAGGTGATTATTTGAATGAAGCCAAAGTTGACGAAGTCTATCTTTGTGGCCTGGCGACGGATTACTGTGTGAAGTTCACCGCTTTAGACGCGCGTATGCTTGGTTTTGAAACGGTTCTCATCGCCGACGCCTGTCGCGGTGTGAATTTGCAACCGGATGACAGCGAAAATGCTCTCGCCGAAATGCAGGAGGCCGGTGTGCGCATTGTTAGTAGCAACGAAATTTGAAATAGAACGCTGAACTGCG
>DASWNL010000205.1:0-7903 GCA_036399215.1 Abditibacteriaceae bacterium | reverse complement strand
CAATAAAAGGCCAGTCGAATGATTTGCCGTTAAAAGTCACCAAGCGCTTTCCGCGTGTCCTCTGGTGATAGGCGGCTAAAACGGCAGCTTCTTCATCACTATTGCGCGCTAAGAAAAACTCCATCTGTGGCTCGGCTTCGTCAAAGCGCAAAGTGCCGATGAGAAATAATGGTGTCGCGTCGTTGACACCCGATGTTTCAATATCCATCACCAACAAATCACGCGCCTGAGCGCGAGCCAAACATTCAATGGAAGAGTTTTGTAATGCCGTATTTAGCCTTGTTCCCAGTTCACTAAAAGGGGCATCGTAATGACGCGCGCTTTGCACGATTTCATAGTGCGTGCCGTGACGCGAGGTTTGTTTTTCAATTCCACACATGACAGTATCGAAACTTGCCCCCGGCGCGCATTGTGGCGGCGGCAGGAACTTCAATTCTCGATCGGTTTTTGCAGGTGGGCGCTGCCAGGCAGAAGTTTGGCCACGTCGCGCGCCGGTCGCTAAACCACCGATGTCGGCATCTATCGGCGCAACTTCATTGGCGATCTCTTCCCAGGAAGCCATAAATAAAATCTCTTTTACTCCGCAAACGGCAGGGCACAAACTGTCGCGGGTTGCGCGCTATCAGGCAATGAGATTTGCAGTTTTTGTCCCGGCGCTTGGTAGTCCCCACGCACATAGGCCAAAGCAATCGGCCCGAAGCGCGGCGAGTGCGCGCTGCTGGTGACTAATCCGGCATCACGCCCCTCGCAAAGCAACTTTGCTGGAGCATTCGCCAATTGGGAAAGTGAAATTTCGCTTTCCAAACGCAGACCAAATAATCCCTGTTTGACCTTTTTGTAAGTATTCAAGCGGGCAATGATTTCCTGACCGTTATAGCAACCCTTGTGCAGCGAAATTGCATCATCCAGGCCCGCTTCCCAGGGGTTAAAACTTTCGGTTAATTCCAAACCCGTTACCGGCACGCCCGCTTCCACGCGCAACACGTTGTAAGTTTTGTCATCGCAGGCGGGAGAACCGGGAAAATCACCATTCAACACGAAAAAACCGCCGCCTGGCAAGCGATGGGTAGCGAAACCATCTTGTTTTACTTGCGGGCCAAAAGCGGCCCATAGAGGGCTGTTTATTTCTTCGATTTGAACATCTTGCCGGAATAAAATAAATTTCTCAGCATGTGGCTTAAACATCGTGCGGCGATTAGGGGAAGTGATAACCAAAAATGCGTTTTCATCGCGTGCGACCGTGAGCCAATCCAAAACGCGGCCTTTATGCGAAATCAGAACGGCATCGCAGGAGGCGCCGGTCTTCAAGCCTTTAATGTTGTTGGTGGTCAGATGATGCAGCAATGTAACGGCATCGGCGCCCGACACACGAAACTGCCCGAAATGAGAGCAGTCTCGCCATGTCCAGTGGGTGCGTGCCTGGTCGTAGATTTGTTGGTTCATAGAGGCTTCAAAAGTGGCGCGAGACCAACAGCCATTAAAATGGACTGCGCAGCTTGCAGGGCCAAAAGCGGCAGCCATAAGCGGCGCTGATGCGGCTTGATGACACTGGCTGCTAAAGCGCAGAGCGGCGGGACGAGAAATAACCACAATCGTTCCACCTCGCCTTTAACGTTACCCGACAAAGTGAGTAGTAGCATGGCCCACAAAGCCGCCTTACCCAATAAAATAGCGCTTTGTGCAGTTGATGATTTTTCGCGCCATGCCATCAAACTGGAAACGACAATCGGCCAGCCGCAAAACAGGGCGAAGAAAGGTAAGTTAAACAGCATCCAGTTGCCGCGATTCGATAATGTGGCAAAGTGATGGGCCGCGCGTGCGTTCTGAAAAATTTCCAAAGGCTGCATCGGGAAAATCAACAATAGAAGCACCCAGGCAAGGAAAAAGCCGGCCCCAAAAAAAGCCGCATAGCGCAGAAAAAGCGCCCCCCGATTTTCGCGAGGCCAGGCCGCAAACAGTAAGGCCAGACCAACAATCGCACCCGTTGCCAGTGCGCCGATGGAAAGGAAACTGGTCAGGCCCATCACGATGCCGCCCAGCAAAAGCCAATGATTTTTTTGCGAGGACAGCGCGTGCGCCGTCAAAGCCAATGTCCAGGTTGCGCCACAAGCGATAAGCGCATCAAGAGTAAAAGCATATAATCCAACCGTTGGCACAAAAGCAAACAGTGCGGCGGCCAAAAGCCCGCGTGCTTCGTTGGGCGTGTGCTTTAAAGGCGCCCCGGAAGCGAGCCAATAAATGGCCGGCACGCAAAGGCCTAAAGCCAGGGAGCAGAGCAGGGCGGCCCACAAGGCGCCCGGCACAGCGGAAAGCGGTAATGGTGACGGATCGCTTTCGCCTGCCGAACGCGCGGCTGTTGTGCGCACTTGGTTGGAAAAGATAGCAACGGAGTTAAGGTTGGCGCGGATAATCCATTCGGCAAAAGCCGTCATGGTGCGCTGCAAAAAGGGCGAAGTTTCGTAAGCGCGCCGTGCGCCGTAAAAGAACAAAACCGCGCCCGGCGGATGCGTGGCGACATGCGCAATTTGAACGGATTTGGGCTGCTGGCGTTGGGTATAATCGCGTGAAAACTCGCGCGCATCTTCCACTTGATAAGCCGTGCCGAAATACTCGTTGGAAATATCGCTCCAATAAACCGTGACCAGATTTTGCGCGCCGCCCGGCCCCAATAAAACCCAGGGCCAAACCGTGGCAAAACTCATAAGCATGAACACGCTGAGAACTGTAGATTGCGTTTGCTCTTTACGCGTTTTGGCCCGGCGAAAGCGGTCGTAAGCGGCCAGCGCTGCTAAGCCACCAAAGAAAAGCAGAGCGATTCCAGCGCGTATCCACTCCGAAAGCGGCCAATACACTTCGTTGGGAGTGACCTGCCAGCCATTATGCCCTAAAGGTCGCCGCCACAAAAACAACCACAGCGCCGTCAGTGTTAAAAGCGCCGCACAAGCGGCAACTAAGCTCCATTGGCGGCGCGTCATGAGTGTGCTTTCTGCCTTACTGCGGAGATCATTGTGAATATGCGCTTTCCTTCAAGGTGCGAAAGAAAAGCCGCCCAGAATAAAGCGAGGCGAAACCAAAACCAACAATTAGGCCAATGCAGAGCGCGCTTAACTGAAAGAGTTGCCATTTTTCGGATGGTGATAGGGCTGGCAGTGGTGAAAGCAAGCGCCAAAGTTTAGTAGCCATGACGGCGGCATAGACACTAAAACACAAACTGCCGCTGGTTAATAATCCATACAATCCCAAAAGAAGCCTTTGACGCTGGCTAAAAGACTGAGCATAGTAGAAAGTCAAGGCGCCACCGCTCAGAAACGCTATGCCAATCACATAAGTCAGGTCGGAGTGCGATTGCTGGAAGTATTGAAAAGCCTCCCACAGAAACCATCCATGAAGGATGATAACTAATCCCCAGGCGATTATGTGAAGAGCGCGTTTCATTGAACATTAGTCTTAAACGTTCAATCTTCCCAAAGGTGCTCAATGGTTTTGGCGATTTTGTGCTTTGCGGCGCGTGGCGTAGTTGATTTTGCGCTTGACTTCGCCGCTGATTTTGCATTTGACCGGGGTGGTTTTTCCGGCTTGCTCTTGCTGGGCTTTTCGAGGGCCAATCGGCGTAACTGGCGGGCCTCGCCGGGCAACAATTCCCGAAAGGCACCGGGAGGCAAACCTACTAAATCGAGATTGGCAAAACCCACGCGGCGCAGGGCGCGAACGGGGTGGCCAATAGCATCGAACATGCGGCGCACCTGGCGATTGCGGCCTTCGCGCAGCACAACTTCAATCAGGCTGTTGTTCTCGGTTTCCGCTTTCAAGCGCGCCTGACAGGGCGCCGTTGGGCCGTCTTCCAGCATTATGCCGCGCGCCAGCTTTTGCAGCGTTTCTCTTTTGATTTTACCTTTGACCCGTGCCCAGTAAGTTTTGGTAACACCATGTGAAGGATGAGTCAGCAGGTTGGTCAGTTCGCCATCGTTGGTCAGCAAAAGCACGCCCGCTGTATCGTAGTCAAGGCGCCCCACGGGATGGAATTGCTGATACTTTTTCGGTAGCAAATCCATTACTGTAGCGCGACCTTCAGGGTCGTGGCGCGTGGTCATGTAGCCTCTGGGCTTGTGTAACACCAAAATAACCGGTGCGGACGGCGCGCGCAGAGGCGTGCCATCTACCACAATATGATCATTGAGAATATCGGCTTTAGCGCCCAACTCACGGATGATGTGACCATTCACTGAAACGCGGCCTTCAGCGATTAATTCTTCGGCCTTACGTCGCGACATAATTCCGGCACGCGCGATCAGCTTTTGCAAGCGTTCGCTGCCGGTTGCGTTTTCAACAGATTCAGCCGGATTTGTAGCGCCGGGCGTGTTCGGAGTCGGCGCGGAGGGCACGGTTTTCGGTTTCTTCGTTGAGGAACTGCGTAACGAATTGCTCGCCGGCGCAGGGTTGACGGTGGGGTTGCTTTGCGTTGTAGTCCTCCGCCCGTTGGACAGGTTTACGCCTGGCGTGGATGCTTCCGGGCGGGCTGTGCCGAAAGTGCTCCGCTTCGCGCGCGGCTCGGCTGTGCGTGGCGTGTCTGTGCGTGGCGTTTGCTGCGCTGCTTCGCGGCGTGCTTCGCGCGGTGCTTGCGATGGGGGCAGCGGATGAGTCTTGCCGGGCGGGCGTGGAGCTTTGTCCGTCTGATTTTTTTTCTGCCAGGTTTGGGCCTGAGTTCTGGATCCGGCGCTGCGCCGGTTGTTGTTGTTTTTCATTCGATTGCTTCAAGCCGCTCCATAGTAACATCAAGCTGACAAACATCAGAGCCGGCATTATCCAGCGCGCTGCGAAGTTCGTTACATCGGGCGGCACTTTGACAACGGAAAAGACGCTCAGTCCGTTCCATTGTGATGCACTGGTTAAAGCCGCTAACGGCAGCGAGGAAAATGGCACCTCATCCTGCGCGACCAGAGGCAGCACGGCGATTTTTTGACCGTCGGCGAAATAGGCAAGATTGCCAATCGCCTGGCCTTTTTGAACTGGCGCCGCCAGTTGATGCCATTCAATATTATGTGTCAGGCGGCTTTTTTCGCCCGTGCGCAGAGTTAATAAGGCATCGCGCGCTAAAACAGCTTTGGCTGGCGCACCGTTTTGCACGGGTGCTTCGCCAAACTCATCGCTGGCTCGCGCGGCTAAAAAAGATTGAAAACGCGCAAAACCATGATGCGCTAAAAGTGCCTGCGAATCGTGCCAGGTGTTGGGCGATTTCAGCACCACACTCAATAAGCGCCACGGCGTTCTTGTGGTCGGGTCAACTTGTGTGGCTGAGGCAATTAAACATCGCCCTGCCTGGCGAGTATAGCCCGTTTTCACACCGTCGCATTGCGCCCAGCGAAACAACAATCGGTTGCGATTAAGCAGGGGACGAACCGGCCCAATCTTCCAGTTGCCGTGAATTTGTGTATTTTGCGTGCGCGTCATCTCGTTGAATTCGGGATAACGCATCGCCGCCTGAGCAATCAGCGCCAGGTCATAAGCTGTTGAATAATGATTCGGATTGTGCAGCCCATGTGGATTGCGAAATTGCGTATTGACGGCGCCCAGTTCTTTGGCGCGCGCAGTCATCATTTTGGCAAAGGCGGCTTCACTGCCCGCTATGGCTTCCGCAATGGCGACACAGGCATCATTGGCCGATTTAATCATCGCGGCGCGCACCAGATCGCGCAGCACAAACTGCTCGCCCTGCAAAAGTAAAATGCTTTGCTCCCCGGTTTTCGGAGGATTGGGGCCGATGCGAACAACCTCATCCAAACGCCCGCTTTCGATAGCCAAAAGCGCCGTCATGGTTTTGGTAGTTGAAGCCGGAAACATCCTCTGGTGTGGATTTTTGGCTTTCAAGATGCGCCCCGAAACCGGATCCATCAGAACCCAGGCCGGAGCGAACACAGCATCCGGCGCCGGAGCAACAACTTTCGGTTTCGCTTTGCGAGATGTGCGCGCTTGTGCCGGTGTTGTGTGCAACAACAGGCACAATACGAGTGGGGCGAGAAAAGAAGCAGCGGTCAAACGCATCGCCCGCAGTTTAACGAGTTGTCAAAAGGGCGGCTATAAAAGGACGTTCCTCTGATGCAATAAAATTGCGTTGAGGTAAGAGTAAAATACGTATTGAAATGCAAAAGAGCCAACTTCACCAAAACTTTACGAATCGCCTCCATGAAGAAGTAATGATATTGCTCTCTCGCACAATTATGCGGCGACGTGGTGGAGCAGTATGGGTGCGACACATCAAGTTTCACTCGTTAGTTCGTCGAGCAATGGCTGGAGAAATGTATGATAGGGCAGAAAAGTTAGCACAAGATTGGCTCCAGTTTGCAGAACAATATAAGAATGAGAATCCATACGCAGGCATTTATTACGGCGAAGCTATTCACTTTAGCCACATGTCATTAGGACGAATTTGCGCACACCGTGGAGAAATTGAAAAAGCCAAACAACATCTTTTGGATGCAGACAGGACACCGGGTTCACCACGTTTGGATTCTTACGGCCCGTCTATGAAATTAGCAAAAGAGTTAATAGAAAAAGGAGAAAAGGAAGTTGTAATTCTTTATCTGAATTTAGTGGCTAAATTTTGGGCAAAAGCTAATCCAAAGTCTCAGAGACTCCAATTAGAGAAGAAGGCGCTCCTCAAACAATGGAAGGCTGAAGTCCGGGCGGGGAAAGTGCCAAATCATGAAATGTGGCACTGAAAGTCATGCCAAACAACTTATGCGCTGCTCTTCATTTCAGACAGCCTGTGAACCTGGTTTCAAAGTGCGCGGGAAAGCAAAGCATCGGCTAAAGCATCCTGATTGCCGAAGGTCAGGCGCAAGGCGCCGTTGGAGGAAGCGGCTAAAAATTGATGGCGGCGCGCCGCTTCGCAGTGATTTTCGATTTGCCTGGGCAAAAGCAGCAGCGTGCGCGCGAAATCGGCGACGGCCAGGACGCCGGGCGCCAGAGTAAGGGCGCCGTTTTGGGCGTGCGGCAAAAATTCATCGTAAAGCGCCCATAAAAAAGTGGTTAGCGAAACGTCGTGATTGCTTAAACGATAAGAAGGTGGACGACCGCGCAAGCCGCTCATGCGCTCGCGGGCGATTAGGCCAGCGCCTTGCAAAATGCGCAGGGCGCGGTCAAGGCTGGGCGCATTGGCAAAGTGCCACTCCTGGCGCGCGTAATCATGAATAAAGTCGCGCGTGATTTGCGGTGCGATGTCAGTTGCAGCAAAGGCGCCAGTGCCAAACAGTTGCGCGCCGTTGCGCGCGGCAAACGAGGCACCCGAAAGGCCATCGGGCGGGCGCTGGGCGATGCAAACCGGATAAAACAGTTCGCGGGCTAAGGCGCCGACAAGCGTGTCCACCTGCGCCAGTTGCCAGTAAAGTAGTTCGATTTGGCCCGGCGCGTGGCGACCTCGCGCTATTAAGCGCACAAAAGGTTGGTAATGCGGGGCGGGAACAATAGCACGGCGCGTTGTCCTAACATAACGCTGCACTAATTTCTCGGCCACGCGACGGCGCGTAGCCTCGCTGCGTTGCGGCAATTCCTCGGCAATGCGCTCTATAAGTTGGTGCCGGTCGGTCAGGCGTGCTTTGTCGGCCAGGCGCAGGGCGCGAATGGATTCGTAAGGGTAAAACTCTTGCCCAAACGAGTGATGAGGTGAAGCAACTTCGGCGATCATGGGAGCAAATGAAAGAACACAAGACGTTGCTGCTAAAAACCATACCGAAACCAGCGCGCCTTGCCAAACGTGAAAAAGGCCCAGGCAATTGCATTAGACGCACTATGTTATGAATAGGGTTGTCATTCCCGCGCCGGGTGCCCTCTGGGCAGGTGGAATCCATACGTTTGAGTGCTCATAACAGAGACTTTTGCTGTGAACATTCTTCTATATGGATTCCAC
>DASWNL010000204.1:0-7653 GCA_036399215.1 Abditibacteriaceae bacterium | reverse complement strand
TCCAGACTTATCATAGCTTTAATGAGCCTTTTCTCATCACCCAGGCCCGACACATGTTGGTTGGAACCGTTCAGTCGGTGCGCCTTGACCAGATACTGCTTTTCCCATCGTTCTTCGGCCCCAAAAGCGATAAAGCGCACCGGCGTCTTCTCGTTGGCCAACACGCGCGCCAATTCCAGCAACACCGCCACGCCCGATGCGTTATCGTTGGCGCCGGGCGCCACACGCACCGAATCGAAGTGCGCGCCGACAACGATTTGGCGCTGTCCCGGCAAGGCGCGCCTCGCGATAACATTGCAAGAGCGCCCGCCTTTTTTGGTGATAAAGTCTTCGCGTTGCGGCGCGTAACCGTAAGCGCGGAATTGCGCTTCAATGTAATCTGCTGCCCGCCGTTCGGCGCGCGTTCCGGCCAGCCGCGGCCCGATACTGCCGCTCAAATGCTGCGCGTGTTCCAGCAAAGCAGCTTTGTCCAGTTTTTGCAGCGCTAAAGCTACCGAATCGGTCTTAGAAGGCGTCGGAGTAAATACAGGAGCCAAGGATGGCCGCGTAACGACGCGGCGCGGCCTTGTCTGAGTTGGCGTAGGATTCACTACAACCGGCTCATTCTGCGAGCGCCGGGCCATCCAGCGCGCTATCCAAAAAGAAGCGCAGCCAGCAACAATGCATAATAGAAACACTGCCGCCAGGCGGCGCGCATCACGTTGATTCATCACTCAAAATCCGTCCCAGCGCGGTCTTTAAAATCGATGTCCATCAGTGCGCGTAAATTCATCACGGGTAATTTTCCAGCCTGTGGCGTTGCGCCAGAGTATGAGCTTCCTAGTGCCCCAACTTTCCCAATTAAGACCCGGCGTGTAGCCCCATCCTTTGAAATGCTGCGCAAAAACAACAGTGGCCTGATTCGGCTCACGCGGCCACACGCGCACATTACTCACTTCCACTTCCACGCGCGGCTGCTCGCTGTTCTTTTCGCGATCCAAATAGGATTGGAATTTACTTATGCTCTGTTGCTTGTCGTCAATGAGTGAGGCTTGCGATGAATAAAGCGATGCCATAACGCCACCATCGCGCGCTTGTCGTGCCTGACGCCATTGCTCGACAACATTCTTCACTTCATCAATGACTCTGGCGTTTTGTTGGGGCAATGAACTCTTAGCCGGGGTTTTAGTGAGAGGCGGCTCAGTAGTGCTTGCAGATTCGATGACGGCCGCCTTGCCAGGAAGCGTTACTTCGCTGATACCATCGCCATCCTTTTTGTTGCCCAGAGCAAAGCCGATAAGCACAGCGCCGCATAACAAAAACGCTCCCGCCAACACGGTAGGAGAAAACCGCGAAACCTTAGCCCCTGATTTAACCGGCGTAATCTCTTTAACTTTGGCGGTGCCTTTAAGCGTGGCTACAAATTCTGCGCACGAATTGGGGCGCTCCGCCGGCTCTTTTGCCAGGCCACGCATCAAAGCCTGGGCTACTTTAACCGGCAAAGCGGCATTCAAACCGCGTGGTTCCGGCGGCGGCGTGCGAATGTGATCCATGATGACCGCAATCGCCGAAGTTTCACTGAGAGAGCGAAACGGCGGTTGCCCGCACAGCATTTCATAAGCGATGACGGCCAGTGAGTAAATATCAGTGCGATGGTCGATTGGGGCACCAGAGCCGCCCTGTTCAGGACTCATGTAATCGGGAGTGCCGATGATCATGCCGGTTTTGGTCAGGCGTTGGCCTCCCTGCTCTTCCTGCGCCCGCGCGATACCGAAGTCCACCACTTTCACAACAGGAACGGCACTCTGATTTTGTAACAGGGCGTTCGCCGGTTTTACGTCTCGATGAATAAAACCCCTGCTATGCGCGTAATCCAGCGCGGCGCCTATCTGCTCTAAAATCGGTAAGGCTTCATCTAAAGCCAGACGCCCGCGCGCGGCCAGCAAGTCCGATAAATCGCCGCCTTCAACCAACTCCATTGTGAAATACGGCTGCGGGCAATCAGCCTCGCTGACAGAGTGAATGGTAGCGATGTTGGGATGCTGCAAACTAGCGGCAATGCGCGCCTCATTAAGAAATCGCTCGACAAAGCCCTTATCGAAGGTCATGTGTGGCGGCAGAACCTTCATTGCTTCATGGCGCCCCAGACCACTGTGCGAGACTTTATAAACCTCAGCCATGCCGCCTTTACCCAGCAGGCTTTCAACGCGATAGGGGCCAACCTGACTACCAATCTGCATAACTCATCCCCGGAAAATTGAACTTCGCTCTACTTGCCTAATAAACCACCCAGTAAATCACCCAGGGGATTACTTTTTTTCTCTTTGGCCGGCTTAGTCTGGTTCTGCTGATTGTTCTGATTTTGCTGCGCTTGCTCTGCTTGTTGCGCGGCCTGTTCCTCGGCTTTGCGCTTGAATTCATCCAGCGAAGCCTGCACATCGGCATCAGAAATAATGTTGACTTCGGGAAAGTTCACCAGAGCGCGCGCTGATACTAGGCCGGTTGCCGGTTCGGGCAGGCGTTTTAGCATGGCTTTTGCGTGCTCGTCATCCACATCGAAAAACTTTTCCTTGAATTTGCTGACTTCGCGGCGCATATGACGCAAGTCACAAACCGCTCTATCGCGATGGACTTCGATAACCTTCACCACATAGTAATTAGCATCGCTTTCCCATTCCTGGTAAGGCAGCGCAACGCCGCCTACGGCCACTTCAAACTGATCGCCGATTTTAAGACCGGCCTCGCTGCCGACATTGAGCCACAAACGATTAGCGCTGTAATCAATGCGCGAAACGCGCGCTGAAAAATCCGAAGCGCGGCTGACATCGCTTGCCAGATCATGGAAGGCGCTGCGCGCCGCAATGCCGGGGCTGCGATTCACGGCTTTTTGCATGGCTTTATGCAGTTCGTAGATGCCGCCTCCCAGAAGCAGACCACCCAGCACATCAGCCATACCTTTGCCTTTCGCGATCAGCACACCGCCGACGATGCCAACAAGTGCTGCTTCTGTGGCGTAACTGACCTTGGCGGCGCCTTCGGCGATCTTATCCTGCACGACATACTTTTGCTCGGCCACATCGTAAAGGCTGTAGGAAAGCCGAAAGGAGCAACTGTATTTGAACGGCAGCAGTTTGGTCAGTGAATCTTTGTCTTCGTGGAAGTTCACAACCTGCGCTCGAATCAGCAGATCAGCTTCTTCTTTGGAATCCACTACCCGCACCGCATTCAATTGGCGTAAGAATCGTTTGAAATCTTCCCCATTGCGCAAGGCCAAACGTGGATGGCCAACAAAACCTTCCACCCAAACTCGTGCCTGCTCGCGTGGCACAAAAGCCGTGCTGCCAGATATAAGTAGTGAATCGGGGCGGACAGTTTCTATCCATAACACTTTGCCCGCCGCGTGACAGGCGCGCAGGCTACCATCGAGCCAGCTATCAATCTGGCCCGCAGCGCTGAGGACATCTGAAGGCAGTTTGGCTTCGTTTTCCGCCTGGGGCACACCCCAATGAAGGCCCACTTCGTCCAAATTGCTGCCCACTCGAATTCTGCCCAACGAGCCGCCTTTTTCATGAAATAGTCGCACGCGCTCGACAAGCCAAACCGCGTTTTTATCCTTGATGTTGGCACCAAGTGTCGGGCGCATTTTAAAACCCAGGCCGGCGTTGTTATAAACCCACCATTCACTGCCATCGGGCATTGGCGTCACCTTGCCTAACTGATTTTTACTGTTGGTTTTGGCTTTCAGATTTCCTAAAACCCGCACCACATCAGCGTTGGTTCCCATAACGCCCAAACGTCCCGTCACATTGGTTTCTGTAAGACGCACTAATTGAAGGCCCGGCGCTTCTACTGTGTTGGTTTGATAGGGATCCATTGTGTAGTGAGAAATAACCGCTTCACTTTCACCACCCTCTAATTGGCGCGCCAGTCGAATCGGCACCGGCCCTTCTGCCAATTGAGCACGCAGCAACCGTAGCGCCAAGCGTCCACTTTCGGGAACTTCCAGTGTCTGATTTTCCAGTGCTGGCGTGGACAACTTGCTGCCGGCGGGCGCGACAACCTCCAAATCTATCAGGTTCCGCTCCACCACAATTGGCTCGGCCTGGCCGCTATAAATCATGGTGCGAATAATTTCGCGCGCCACACGCGGCTTTGGCCCCATCTGCGGCAAGCGCAGACTTGCAAAACGAGGCGAATCATCACCGCGACGCCAAGCCAACTTGCCTTCGCCCACAGGAGTTTCAACTAACAGAGTCGCAGCCTCGCCGTTAACAAAATCCCATTCGGGCACGTTTTGCAATTCACCCTGTAGCTCGTCTTGATTTTGGATTTCGGCAGCTTCCCCTGCGGCGTCAGACGCCTTAGTTTCACTGCTTTTTTCGCCACCCGGCACGGCGAAATCGAGGGCTATCGTAGCAGGTAATTCCAGGCCGGCAAGCTGCACGCAACCTTTGTCATCAGTCTTTAGGTCAGGAAAGGTTTTTTCGCCTTCGGGTGTTTGGACGCGCGCCACCAACTGCAAGGCGGCTACAGGCTGTTGGTGCGGATTAACAAAAGACAACGTCAAATTCTGGCGCGGCGTTTCGATTATCACATCAGGTTCGGGCGCTGGAGCCGACGGGACAGAAGCCACAGGAGCCGAGGCCACAGGAACAGGAGGCGCAGGACCTTCGGCCACCAATGGGCCAGTATTTCTGTTTGGCTTCGTGTTATTAGAGGGCGTTTTACCACCATTACTACCGGGCTTGGGCGTTGCACCATTACCTTTGGGAGGCGTTTTACTGTCGGGTTTTGCTGATGCTGTAGTTTTAGGAGGCGCCGTTTTAGGGGGAGCGGATTTCGGCGGCGTGCTGGCAATCAAAACCGGCGGTTTAACTGGTTCAGGCGCGGCAACAACTACTGGTCTAGACTTTTTTTCCTGTTCAGCGCGATAGGCCAACAACTTCTTGTGATAGTTCTGCTTTACCTGGCCACGATGACGCCTTTTGTTTTCGAGACGCGCCACCCGTTGCCCCCGCGCTTTGTGCGTGGAGCGAGCAATCTTGCGTTTTCCCTGGCGCATCGCCACTTTGCCGGGCGTGCCGGCGAGCAAACGATCTATCATTAATGAATTAAGTTCTGATTCTTGTGCCAAAGCACCAACACCAATAAGGCAAAAGATACCTAAAGCAATTCGCAGCGGGCGAACTGGTTGAAAAAAGTGTTTACTGCCAGATAACTTCATAATCTGCTCCCGTTTAAATTCAAAGCACGGCTAATTGTTTTTACTCTGCGCTTTAAGGGCATTTTGCACATCAGCATCGGAAATAACCGTCACCGGAGGAAAGCGCACTGCAGCGCGCGCCTGCACTAAGCCCGTTGCCGGATCGGGCAAACGGCGCAGCATTGCAGGCGCGGCTTCGTCGGCCAGGGCCTCGCTGGTTTTCTTCACATAGCGCTTCAAGTGGCGCAGTTGGCAAACAGAGAAGCTTTCGCCCACCGAAATAACCCGCGCGGCGTAATAATCAGCATGCTTGGGCGATTCTGCATGGGGCAGTTCTAAGTTGCCTGAAGAAACGGCAAAGTCAAATGGTTGGCCTGGTTTTGAAACGCGCACACCAGAGCGTGAGCCGGCATTGATAGTTAACGTGTTTTTAGCGTAATCAATGGCCGTGACGCGCACTTGAAAGTTAGCGGCGCCATCGATGTCGCGCACCATCTGGTCACATGCGGTGCGTAGGCTAAAAGCCGGGCAGTTATTGGTCGCGCGCTGCACTGAACGCTGCAAACCAACGGCACTCCCACCCAGAATCGCGGCGCCTAAAAGACCGGCTAAGCCCTTTTTGCGGGCGAGCCCGACGCCACCAATACCCGCTATCAAGGCTTCTTTGGTGTAATCAGCTTTGGCAAGTCCGACGGCTTCTTTTTCGCGCGCTATGTATTGGCTCGTGGTGTTATCAAACAGCGAATAAACCAGGCGCGTGCGACAGTCGTAGCGATAAGGAATCAGATCAATAACCTTGTCTTTATCCTCAAAGAACTCCGCAATGCGCGCGTTCAGGACGAAATCGGCTTCAGCCCGCGAGCCGACGATTTCAACTGAAGCCAACTGTCGCAGGAAGCCCTTGAACTCCTCAATATTACGCAGGTTCGTGCGTGGATGCCCTCGAAAACTTTCCACAAATAAGCGCGCCCGCGCGCGAGGCACGAAAGCGGTCGTGCCGCTTTGCAAAAGGGCATTGGAGCGCGCCAATTCCATCCACAAAACGCGGTTGCCATCGTGACAGAGGCGAAGGCCGCCATCCAGATACGAATCTATTTGGCCCTTATCTGAGTGCGCATCCGAAGGTAAACGTGGCGCGTTTGTGACTTGCGGTTGGCCCCATTGTTGATGCACGGCGCCTACAGTTGCACCTAAAGAAACTCCTGCTACGCTGTTTTTGGCATTGCCAAAAATATGCACACGCTCAACCATCATTGGTGCAAAGCCTTTGGCTACTTGCTTGTCTGAAGCGACAGGCAAAGCACGCATTTTAAAACCCAAACCGCGTGACTTGTAAACCCACCATTCGCTGCCGTCGGGCAAGGGAACTGCAGTTCCCAGAACATTCTTTTTGTTGGCTTTACCACGCAAATCACCCAGCAGTTTCGTAACATCTTCACGCGTGCTGGTTACACCGGGCGCCACCTCAATTTGCGACAACGAAACCAATTGCAACGGCGGCGACTTGGCAAAATTACGCTTGTAAGCATCGCGCTCGTAACTGGTAATAACTGCCTCGCTTTCGCCGCCTGGTAAACGGCGAGCAACACGCAAAGGCACCGCACCAGCCCTTAAAACTTCAAGAGGCAATCGCAATGGAAGGCGGCCACTGGACGGCACGCTCCAGCTTCTTGAGAGGGCCGGCGTAGTAATTTCACTTCCGGCAGGCGCGGCAATTTCCAGGTCAACAACCGTGCGCTCCACCTCAATCGCTTGCGTCGAAGCAGGCGACTGGCGACGCTGCGATAAGGCCAAAAGTGGAATCGGAACAACGCGCTCTGCATTTCCCACATTTTGTGCAACACCACGCGGCATGCGCAAGGATGCTAAGCGTAGGCGGTGAGAGGGTAATGCTTTGTCCGCCTCTGGCACAGCGGCCAAACCGAAACCGCTCTTTTGTGGGGAAACAATGAGCGAGGCAAAGCGCGGGTTTGCCAAACGCCATTCGGAATTCTTAATTTCCAAATCAATAACTGACGGTGCGCTCACACCGTCCAATTGCACGCGGCCTTGCGCATTTGTCCTAAGGCTTTGCAACGAGCGCGACTGACCGGTTGGCAAATGCACTTGCGCGGCCAGAGCAAGCCCTCCAACTGGCGCGCGACGCGGATTGAGAAAGGTCAAAGTTACCGTGCGCGTCGCTGGAGAAGGCAGTTTTACCACTGGGGCTGGTGCTTTAACCGTAGTTGGGCGGCGCGGGGACGGAAGCTTGGCGATGTATGTCCTGCTCTGCCTGCGGACTTGATTTTTTATGCCGGCGCGGCGTTTATTCTCATGAGCGTATCTCCGTCTGCCACGCCCCACTTTATGCTGTCCCTCGCGGATTGCCACACGACTTGGATGGCCTTGGAGAAAGCGATCTACCATGCGCGAGTTAAGCTCTGATTCTTGTGCTAATACAATGGCACAAGTGACCGTGATAATCACTAATA
>DASWNL010000203.1:0-13303 GCA_036399215.1 Abditibacteriaceae bacterium | reverse complement strand
ACGAAAAGGTTCTCTATATCCACACCTAAAGCCTCGGCATATTTGGGATCAAGCGCGTGCTCGGCGTCAATAAAAGCGCAAATCCCACCGGCTTTCTGACATTCGGCTACAACGTGCAAAGTCAGCGTCGTTTTGCCGCCGCCTTCAACGCCGAAAATCTCAATTAAGCGCCCACGCGGCAAGCCACCGCCAAGGGCCAAATCCAACGATAACGATCCAGTTGGTGTCGTGTCTACAATCATGTGAGCGCGCTCACCCAGACGCATGACCGCGCCTTTGCCAAACGTCTTTTCCATGCGCGCTACGGCTTCTTCCAACGATTTCAACTTTTCTGCTGCCGGCGCATTGGGATTGCCCTGCACCTTGGGCGCTGCTTGCTCTCTTGCCATTTTAGGAACTTCTCCTTGTGTTTCTCGCGGTCTAAATCTTCGCGATTTTCCGTCTTAAAACAGGTCTTTCCAACTACTTTTTATCAGCCTTATGCCAGACGATTATACACCGAATTCGTTGCTGCTGATTACGCATTTCAACTCTATTTCACTCGTATCAGTGATAACAACAGTGTAGTTGAAATGGCCTTAAAAAGCAAGCGGAAATCGCTATATTTTAGGCCTTAATTGCATGTTTTAAGTGCAAGGCGCAAACTGCTTGCTACAGGTCAGATTTAGTTGGATTGAAATGCAAAATAGAAGTGAAGCGCCCGGCGTGCCGATAAATCTTGGAGTTCGCACTCCGCTTGGGGAGCGGAACGAGCGGCGGTCGCTTTTGTTAATCTGCGGCGCGATTCTCTTTTTATCCAGCGCCCTGGGCATTAATCAAAGTGGGCGGGTTTATCTGCCGCCCTTTGAACAGTTCGGATTACCCGCAATGTGCGCCACGAAAGTGTTGTTTCATCTTGACTGCGCCGGCTGCGGCATCACGCGCAGTTTGGTCAGCATCGGTCACGGCAACTGGCGTGCTGGCCTGGCTTTTCATCCGGCGGGTTTGGCGGTTTATGGGTTTCTGTGGGCACAAGTGCTTTTTCAAGTCATAGCTTTACAGCGCCTCAGACGTGGACAAAGTTCTGCACAAAATCGCTTTTTATCGTGGTATTTTTACCTTTTGCTGGCGATGTTTTTCGCTACAGGCATAAGTCGCTTTTGGCCGCGCTGAAATTATAGCTGGCGTCGCAGAATATCGAGGGCAGCTAAGGAAGCGCGACGACGAATGGCATCGCGGTCGCCGGTAAAGTGACGTTCTACAGCGCGACTGCCGTTTTGGTCAGCGATACCGATGAAAACAGTGCCCACATCCGCGCCCGATTGCGATTGAGGCCCCGCTTCACCGGTTGTTGAAACGCCAAAAGTCGCGCCGGTGATTTTGCGAATACCTTCGGCCATCGCAATAGCTGTTTCCTCATTAACCACACCTTTACCGTCAATAACTTCGCGCGGCACACCCAGAAGTTTTTCTTTGAGTTCGGCAGAATAAGCGATAACGCCTCCACGCAATGTTTGGCTGGCACCGGGCACGTCGGTGAGAAAAGCGTTCAATACGCCGCCGGTCAGCGATTCGGCCACGCCAAGCGTTGCATTTTGTGCTTGCAACCTTTCCAGCAAGACGGAGGGCAGTGTTTGGTCATCAATACCGAAAATATGCTCGCCAACGCGCTGGCGGATTTTGGCTTCGAGTTCATCAAGGAGTTCTTTGGCGTGCGCTTCATTTTCGGCTTTGGCAGTCAGGCGCAGATGAACTTCCGTATTACCGAAAATCAGTGGCGCGGCGGTGGGGTTTTGCGACGAAGTCAGAATATCTTCAATGGGTTCGGCAATCATGCTTTCGCCGATGCCAAAGGAGCGCAAAACGCGCGACACGATAATTTGTGGCTTACCCTCAACACGTTCCAGCAAATATGGAATAATGCTTTCATCCAATAGCACTTTCATTTCACGCGGCACGCCGGGCACGGCGAAAATTAATTTTTTATCGGTTGTTTCACCACGCAGACCAGGTGCAGTGCCGGCAGGATTATCCAGAGCTGTCACGCCACGCGGCACATAAGCCTGGCGCAGAATGCTATCTACAATTTTGACCTGCCGCCGCGCAAACCAGGCGCGCAAGTGATCGGCAATGGATTCATCAAATTCCAGGGGAGCGTCTAAAGCCTGACTAATGGCATCGCGAGTTAAGTCATCGGTTGTTGGCCCTAATCCGCCTGTGATAACCAGCACATCGGCACGCGAAAGCGCGCCCTGTATGCATTCGACGATGCGTTCGAGATTGTCACCAACGGTTTGCTTGCGATGCACATCTATTCCGGCTCGCGCTAAGCGGCCCGCAATGTAGGCGGCGTTGGTATCAATGATTTGTCCGAGCAGCAATTCGCTGCCCACGCATAAAATTTCGGCACGCATAATAAAGGGGAGATTTCTTCTTCAACTTTTGTGGTTTGTAAATCGCACTTAAATTTAACAGGGATGACCCGTGCCTGACGCGTTGCGTCCCACGCGTTGTGTCAGGCGGCAGGTTTCTACTACTTCATTCTTGTGATGCGTTCTTCTCATTCTCAAAGTTCGTTGGGCAAGGTGCTGTCTTGCGTCCTCACAGTGGCATTGGTGTCGTGCTTCGGCTTTTTGCAATGGTATCTGATACAAGCCTTTGGCTTGCAGATGATCTTTTTGATGTTCTTTCCACCCATTATGATCAGCGCCTGGTTCGGCGGCTGGCGTCTTGGTCTAACTGCTACTTTGTTTTCGGCGTTATTTGCCGATTATTTCTTTCTGGAGCCGCTTTATCAGTTGTGGCCCATATCAGGTTCGGAAACCTGGACACAGTTAATCTTTGTCCTTGAAGGCCTTTTTATTAGTGTCTTGGGCGAAATACGCCGGCAATCGCGACAGGCTTTGTTGGATGAGCGCAATTTATTGGAGCAGCGCGTGGCCGAACGCACGCAGGAGATTTCTTTGGCCAATGAGCAGTTAGCCCAACAGATTATCGAACGCGAAAAGGCTCAGGCGGCGCTAAGTGAATCGGAATTGAGGTTTCGCTCTGTTGTCGAAACAGCCGACGACGCTATTGTCATGAGCGACCAGGGCGGCAACATCATCGCCTGGAATCGTGGCGCGCAGAAAATGTTCGGCTATAGCACCGAGGAAGCCTTAAACCAACCTGTCGGCTTGATAATCCCCTCTGATCTTAAACAGTCACACGACTTTGCTATGGCTCGCTTGCGGAATGGCGCCCCGCCTCATTTGATGGGACAGCCTCTTGAATTGCGCGGTCTTCGTCGTGATGGCAGTGAGTTTCCCCTTGAGTTGTCTCTGGCTACCTGGGAAGTCGGAGAGCAGAAATTTTACAGCGGCATTATGCGCGATTTGTCGCTGCGCAAGCAAGCAGAGGCTGATCGCTTGCGCCTGAGTGAAGAAATGGCCGCCCATGCTCAAAGTCAGGCCGCAGAACAACGTTATCGCTTGCTTGCCGAAGCCATTCCACAAATTGTATGGACTGCGACACCCGATGGCGCTACTGATTATTTTAATCAGCATTGGTTTGACTATACCGGCGTTACCCTGGAACAATCTGTTGGGTGGAATTGGCAAGCCGTTGTGCATCCCGATGATCAGCAGCGCAGTTTTGAAACCTGGAAACAAGCCCTGCAAAGCGGCGACGATTTTGAAGTGGAATATCGTTTTCGCAAACAGGACGGCACCTATCGCTGGCATCTGGGCCGTGCCGTGCCTTTGCGCGCCGCAGTCAATGAAAAAACTCAGATCATTAAGTGGTTTGGCACCTGCACAGATATTGAAGTGCAAAAAAGCACCGAAGCCACTTCGCGCTTCTTAGCCGAAGCCATGTCCCAGTTGACAGCTTCAATAAATGAAAAAGCCATCGTCGAAACCTTAGCCAATTTATGCGCGCCCGCCTTAGCTACATGGTGTGTGGTGGATTTGATTGAAATGGTTGACACTACCGAAATTGCCCCCAGTGCAGTGGCCGGCACAACATCTACATATTTATCAACATATTTATCAACATTACACTCTCCTCCTACTTTGCGCCGGGCCGTAATAGCCCCCAAAGACCTACAGGAACCTATCGAAAATCAGGATAAGACAAACAGCGAGATGCTTTATGTGGCGCCGCAAGGAGATGTAGTTTCCGGCCCGTGGCGCGCGTTGGAGAAGCAACGCACAGAAACGATAGTGGGCGCTGACCTTGCGATGTTGGTAGCTAAAGGCGCAGTTTGGGAAGCATGGCACGATACGCTTGTAAACGGAACTTTGCAGTCGGTGTTATGCGTGCCGCTTACAGCGCGAGGCCGCGCTTTGGGCGTGTTGACGCTGTTTTGCACCGATGCCGTCCAATGCGACGAAACAAATATTGGCGTGGCTCAAGACTTAGCTCGTAACGCAGCGCTTATGATAGACAACGCGCGTTTGTTGCATCAAACACAAGAAGCTAACCGCGCCAAAGACGAATTCTTGGCCATTCTTTCTCATGAGTTACGCACGCCATTGACGGCTATTTTAGGTTGGGTGCAACTGCTGCAAAGTCCATCCTTAGATGAGGAAACACGACACCGGGCTTTTGAAACCATTGAACGTAATACCCACGCGCAAGCACAGCTTATCGAAGGATTGCTTGATTTATCGCGCGTAGTTACCGGCAAATTGCACCTGGATATACAACCAGTAGAAATTAAGCCTCTTGTTGAAGCTGCTTTAGATGCCGTTCGCCCGGCAGCGCAAGCCAAAGAGATTACGCTGCTCTTTTCACCCGTTCAGGCACCATTCTCCAGCAGTGTAGTGCTGGGCGATGGTCATCACTTGCAACAAGTCTTCTGGAATTTATTATCCAACTCCATCAAGTTCACCCCGAAAGGCGGACGCATTGAAGTTAGTTTGCGGCATTCCGACTCCCATCTTGAAATTTCAGTCCGCGATAACGGTCAAGGAATTAGCGCCGAATTATTGCCTTATGTGTTTGAACGTTTCCGGCAGGGCGATTCGTCCAGCACACGGCAGCATGGCGGGTTGGGATTAGGCCTCTCGATTGTCCGTCATGTCACCGAATTGCATGGGGGTTCGGTGCAAGTCGAAAGCAAGGGCAAAAATCAAGGCACAGATTTTAAAGTATTGTTGCCTCTTGCGCCGTTAAGGGAACCTGCGGCCAACGACTTAAAAGACACTATGCAGCGCACTACGCCTGAAGACAACACAGCACCTGCTGCTACTGATGCATCAGCACAAATGCTGCAAGGTGTGCGGGTTCTACTGGTGGACGACGAGCGCGACACCCGCGATATGCTAAGTGCCATTTTGCGCCGCTACGGTGCAGATGTCCAAACCTGCGCTTCGGCCCAGGAGGCCATAGATGCCTTGCCTCAATGGCAGCCACGTGTTCTGGTTTCCGATATTGGAATGCCTCTGCGAGACGGCTACGATCTGATTCGTTATGTGCGCGCCCTGCCACAAGAGCAAGGTGGAGAAGTGCCGGCAATGGCATTGACCGCTTATGCGCGCGCTTCAGATCGCGAACTTGCCCTTGAAGCCGGTTTCAATCGTCACGTTGTCAAACCCGTTGACCCGGTTACTTTAGCTACGCAGGTCGCTGAGTTAGCCGGTCTGAATTAGCTAAACGCTATTCAGCAAACTCAAAAGCTGTTGACCGATAGCTATCCCGAACTATCATCATTGGTGATGGTGCCGGTGCCGCGTGCGCGGCTGATGGTCGCATTGACCGCACCGGAAAGAAGCACAAAAAGCGTTTCATCGCCTTCAACCTGAACATCGCCATTAACCGTCACGCTGATGGTTTGTGTTGAGGGACTGCCCGGAGTGAAAGAAAGCGTGCCGTTTCGCGATAAATAATCATCTGGCGCGCGGGCCACACCGTTTGCTGTCGCATAATTAACAGTCACAGTTTGTGCCGTAGCCCCATTTAACGTCACGACAAAGTGCAGCGTTTTGGTGCCACTATTCTCTTCTGACACGCTCACGTCATTGATAGTCAAAGAAGGCGTGCGATCATCATTAAGAATCGTGCCAATGGCCTGGTTATCACTGATGGTCGCGTTGACGGGGTTACTTAAATTCACCAGAAACGTTTCATCGGGTTCATGGAGCACATCACCATTTATGACAACTCGTGCCAGGGCCACTGTCTGTCCAACGTTAAAGGTAGTTTCTGTGAGAGCTACCGCCTGATAATCGCTCCCCGCTGTCGCCGCTTTGATTGCACTTGAAGCAGTGACATAGCTGGCTTTAACGCCCTGTCCACTGGGCGCCGACAAACGCAGCCGAAAAACGGCTAACCGTGTAGCGCCGTTGCCTTCGCCGATGCTCAAATCTTCAATAATGATTGAGGGCGCCGCATCATTATCGGTAATGGTAGCCACGCCACGCCCACGAGCAATGCCGGCGTTCACAGGCGAAGACAGCAAAGCATAAAAAATTTCATTGCTTTCATCGAGCAGATCGCCCACTACCGGCACAGAAAAGGTTTTGCTGATTTCACCAGGGGCAAAGGTAAAGCGGACACCAGTGGCGATATAATCGCCGGGCGAGCGCGCAATGCCATTGGCCGTAATAGCGTTTACAGTTACGGTTTGCCCACTGACTGTCGAAAGCGTGATTGTAAACGTCGCGCTGCTGGTGCCGCTATTACCTTCCTGCACCGCTACATCGTTAATTAGCAGAGAAGGAGCGCGATCATCGTCGGTGATGCTGCCAATTCCCTGAGCATCATCAATGGTAGCGTTAACCGCTTCTGACAAGTTGACTTTGAAAGTTTCGCTGGCTTCATTAAGCGAATCGCCTTTGAGCGTAACCGTCACTGTTTTGGTTGTTTCATGCGGTGCAAAACTCAGCGTGCCACTGGCACCGACATAATCGCCGGTTTGCAGCGCACTGCCGTTTTCGGTTGCATAATTAACCGTTACAATCTTCGTCGTTGGAACCGAAAGCGTGACCATAAACGTGGAGGAACGGGGTGCTGCTGCACTACCTTCAACAGCCGCCGGAGCATCACTAACCGATATAGTAGGCAGCGGCGCCGAGCGATTTAAATTTGTCACGGTGGGATCAAACGAATCAAGGCCCTGGTAAAACGTATCTTCGCTGACAGCGGGGCTGGTTATGATGCGGTAATTCACATCGCCATCTTCTAAATCATCAGCTACGCCTGTTACAGTAACGGTTTGCGGTATAGTCCAATTATCTGCGGTGAAGGTCAAATTGGTCGGCGCGACAATGCCTTCGCTGGTATCACTGCTGGCAAGTGCGATGGAAACATCACTGGTTGGTTGCGAGAGCACTCTGACAGTAAAAGTAGTGGTTCCCCCGGCTTCTGTCGTGGTCAGGCCCGTAGCCGGCGCAACTGTAGTGCCTGAAACGTCATCATCAGTAATCGTCAGCGTGGCCGTTACGCGTCCGCGCAAAATAGCGCCGTTTTGCGGGTTGCTGAGCGTTAAATTAATCCTTTCGCTACCTTCGTCGAAGTTATCATTAGTAATAGTAACGCCGAAGGTTTTACTGCTCTCATTAGCCGCAAAGTTCAGCGTGCCGGAAGTGGCGCTATAATCTCCTGATTGCGCCTCTGTGCCATCAATTGTTGCGTAATTAATGCTGACTGGAAGACTTAAATTGCCTGTGCGCGTAACGGTAATTGTGGCCTGGGCACCGTCTTCGTTAACGGTATAGGAGTTGGCGCTGAATTCTACAAACACATCGTCGCTGATGGGCGTGAGCCGCCACATTTGATTGTAGTTGCCAAAGTAATCCCAAAGGCCGACATCGCTGCCATCGGCGTTGGCGTCCGGGCCGCCTAACACATCCATACATTTAGCTGCGTTGTTTTTCGGCACGATTTTATACCAGTCGCCAACCACCGGCACCAGACTCCAGCGCTGGGCATCGTTGCCGTTGTCGTCCCACAATTTCACTAAAGTGCCGTTGTCCGTAGCGCCAAAAGGCAGTTCCACGCAACGATTCCCGGCTAACACCGTGCGAATGCGATAAGTGCCGTCGCTTTGCGGGTCAATCAAGAATTGTTGCTCAGTCGCACCTTGATAAGTTGAGATTTCAATCTGCGCGCCGTTATTAGGATTGGCGCCTTCTACATTCAATGCTTTGTCCTGCGCGTGGCGCGGCGTCAGGCGATAAGCACCGTTGAATTGGGCATCCAGTTCAACGCAATCGTAAGAATAACCGGGACTGAGGAAACCGTTGCCACTCGACCCGCTGACAACATACAGCGTTAGTGTGTTGGTGCCCACCACAAAGGCGCTGGCGGGGATGTTGTAAGTGAAAGTGACATTGTTTCCTCGATAAGTGCCGACGGTCAGAGTGCGCGATGTGGGTTGCGTGGATGGTGATGGAATTGGAGAAGTCCAGTTATTTACGTTCACTTGGGGCCGCGCCCCGGCGAAAGCGCACGTCAAACCAACGCGCAGCGTGTGCGCCGTTAATTGGTCGGCGGTCAGGTCAAATTTAATCGTCGTCGGGTTATTGACGGATTTCCATTGATAGCATGGAAAACGGGACGGCGAATCAGTGCCGACGGTATAAGTAATTGGCCCCCAGGGCGCCATGCGCACATCCGAGGGGTGCATCGTTGTGACTTTATCACCATTGAGAAACTCTGTAGGCTTACCATCCCATTCGCCGATGCGCCAACGCTGCAAAGGCGTAATCTCCGTGGAGGCAATATTTTTGGGCACCGGCGTAACGCTTTGCGGCACCGTCACCGTATCAGTAGCGACGGCCAGTTCGCCTTTGTAGAGTTTCATGGTGTAATCGCCGGGAATCATCCAGGGGCTGGTGAAACTGCCGTTATTAACCTTGCACCAGTATTGAGCGGTGGTATTGGCAAAACCGACCACGCCCTCAAAGCCGGCGGGAATGCCGCTTGCTTGCCCGGCAACCCTGCCGCGATTTTGCACCCAACCTCTTAAAGTCGCATCAATGCCGCTGGAGTGAATCCATGACGTATCAATCGCAGACGGCGGCGCGCCGTTGGTAAATGTCAAAACGTAAGGCCCGTTGAATACGCCCACACGGAAGGGTTCGGTCTGCGCCTCACCGTAATTAATAATGTAGGTGATTTCCTGGTCGCTGCCGCATTGGTTGAGCAGGGAACGATAAAAGGGGCCACTGGAGCCGCCCTCGTTGTTGTCGCGCACCATCCATACACCGACGTTATTACCGGTCGCTCCGATGTAATCCCAGTCAATGAGACGCTGGTTGGAGTAGTGCTTGGAGCGGGTTTCGCCATTAGCCAGGCGGAAAATATCCGACGCTTCAATAGCGCCTGTATTATTGCGGATGTCGGAAGGTGTCGGGCCGTTGGGTAGTTTGTCGGATGGAATGCGCACAATGTAACGGCACAGACCGAGCGTGTCCGGCTCTGTTGTGAAATAAGTCCCCATGTAAATGTGCGGGTAACCCCGGCGCGCCATATAGTAGTGCGTCAGGTTGCCCGCTTCAACGGTGACTTTGACATAATCCGTGGCAACTATGGCAGCGCTCACCGTAACGGCAGTCACACCGTTGTAAAGGTAATCAAAGCCGCCATTGACCTGCGAGCCACGCAACTGGTTCTGGTATTCCACACCGTTATAGAAAAGACTGGCAATGTCGCCTGCCGAGTGTGTGCTGCTGCCGTTGTCGGTGCGTCGCACCTTAAAGACAAGTCCTCCTCCGGTATCCACCGTGTAAAAATTACTGTCGGCAGTGAGGCCAAAGGCAGCATAAGCCTTAGAGGGAAGCAACAAACTCAAACAAAGAGCAAGGCAAAGGAAACCTATGGCAAGGAAGCCACGTTTTTGGGGTTGCTTTTTCAAATTCATAATCGGTTTCACTCCCTACCGGGCGGCGTATAGCTTTGCCATATGGTTATCAGGGGGGTATTTTCCAACAAAATGCCTTGCGATTTTAAACCATCAACGGGCAATTTGTAAACCGGTTTCTGCATAAAAGTGATAACTGAGTCAAATTTGATTTGGCTCGCAATAGTTCTGCGAAAGTAGAATTAATTAACAAAAGGAATTCGGCTACTTTTAATCTTTCACTATCAATGCTTGGTTTTTACGTTCATATTCCGTTCTGCGCGCGACGCTGCCCTTATTGTGATTTTGCGATTCATGTCGGTGCCGATGTGAGCTTTCGCGCGGCTTATGTCGAGGCATTGCGTAGCGAGATTGAAATAGCATTGCGCAAGCAACAAACGCTTGATACCGAGAGCGAAATCTCTTCTATTTTCTTTGGCGGTGGCACACCAACTGAATTAGAAGTGAGCGATTTATCCGGCTTGCTGAATTTGATTGGAGAAAGAGGCAAAATCGCAGAGGATGCCGAAATTACTATCGAAGCGAACCCCGAAAACCTGACGCTTGAAAAATTAAGGACATTGCGGCAAGCCGGTTTTAATCGCCTGTCATTGGGCGCGCAAAGTTTTGAAGAAAAATCGCTTAAAATGTTAGGTCGCCGCCATACGCCGCATGATGTGGAAACTACGATTAACCAGGCGCGCGAAGCAGGTTGGCGGCAAGTGAGCCTTGATTTAATTTACGCTGTGCCCGGCCAGAGCCGCCAGAGTTGGCAAAGCACATTACATCAAGCCGCGCAGCTAAAATTGCAGCATATTTCTTGTTATGCGCTAACCATCGAAAGCGGCACACCATTCGCGCGCCGCGTGGAAAAAGGGCGCCTGATTCCTGTCGAAGATGATAAGCAGGCCGATTACATGAGTGATGCCCACGAAGTTTTAAGCGCCGCCGGTTTAGCGCGTTATGAAGTCAGCAACTATGCGCAGGCGGGGTGCGAAAGCCGTCACAACTTGAACTATTGGCTGGGCGGCAATTATCTGGCCGTGGGTTGCGGCGCGCATGGGCACCGCGTCGGCCATCGCTGGTGGAATGAGCGTGATACGCGACGTTATACGCAGATGATGCAAGAAACGGGCAGCGCCCGTATTGGTGAAGAGTGGCTGACACCCGAAGACCGCTGGAATGAGCTGGTTTTATTAGGCTTACGCTTGCGTGAAGGATTGGATTTAAATGCTGCGAGTCAAAAATTGAATTTCGACGCTTATGAACTATTACACAGCTCGACAACGTGGCCTGTTTTGAAAAGTGAGGGCATTTTGCGTGAAGAAGCAGGCATTTTGCATCTCAATCCTGCTTTCTGGTCGGTTGCCGATGCGGTGGTGGCGCGTTTGTTGTCATAAGTTGTCATAATTACTTATAAGCAAATCATTTCGAGTTTTTGTAGAGCTATTCACCTTATTCAAGATCAGTCTCAAGGAGTGGTGACAATGAAGTTTCTCACGCAAAGTGCAAAGTTTCCCTTAACGGTGGCTTTGCCACTATTAGCACAAGGTCTGGCGACCTTACCGGCTATGGCGCAGGCTCCAGCGCCACCTGCACCGGCTTTTGGTGCGCCACGCGAAGGTGGAGCCTTTGGTGCGCCACGCACTAATTCGCCCTTTGGGCGCACTCCTGGCACAACAGGTGCCGCACCGGGAAATACAGGCACTGCACCTGCGGTTCCCATTGTAACAGGCAAAGCGGTGCCGGATGTGCCCACCACTTATTTGTGGGACAGCGGCGGGCAAGTTGCCATTTCCCGCGTAGGCACCTGGGGCAATGGCGTGGGAGCGGTCACACGCGCCTTGACCTATAACGGCGACGATGTGTTGGAAATGACCACGCGTAATTTCAATGAAGGTGTCATGTTTGAGTTCACGCCGCCGGTGAACCTGGCTGATTATAAACAAGAAGGCTATGTGCGGTTGCGCCTTCGTTTTCAAGAATCGCTTCCGGCAGCGGGCACCGGCTTTCCCGGTTTTGGTGGGGAAGGTGGCTTTGGAGGCGAAGGTGGTTTTGGAGGGCAAGGCGGTTTTGGAGGCCCACGCGGCGGTTTTGCACGCCCTGACACATTTGAGACTAAGCAGACGAGTCCCCGCATGGGCGGGCGTGGCTCTGGCAGCCCTGGTAGCGGCTCCTCAATGCAGGGACGAGGTTCAGGTAGCCCTCGAAGTGGCTCTTCCCCCGGTAGCTTTGGAGCACCGAGCGGCTTTGGCACTCCCGGTGGTTTCGGGGGCGAAGGTGGTTTTGGCGGCTCGGAAGGCATGATGCCTGGCGTGGGCATGGGCATGTCAATGGGGCCGCTGCCGCAAACAACAAAAATTCGCCGTATGCTGGTGACTTTTGTATTGGAAAAAGGTATCGCGTCCGGGACTCTGGACTTGCCTACCGACCTCAGCAAAATTGATCCCGATGATGCAGGCTGGCGCTTGTTTTTGATGCCGGTAAAGGATTTGAAATTTACCGAAGGCGCAACCGGCATGGCGCAACGCATGATTCTCACCAGCGATCAGCAAGACACGTTCTACATGGCGCAGTCGGCCCTGGTCGTCGAGACCGGTCAGATGTCGGTCAATATTCGCCGCCCCACCGATCCTTTGGGCACTCAAATCGGCGAGTTGACCCTTAAACCAGGTTTGATTACTTTGGTTGCTGATGTGGAAGCTGGCACTGCTGACCCGCTGATTGAATGGAACTTTGACGCCGATAATGTGAACCCTGAAATCGCCATGAAACGCGCTGCGCCTTTAGGAGGCGCACCCGGCGCTTTTACCCCCGAAGGCGGCTTTGTAGGCGCTCCGGGTAATCCCGAAGGCGGCCCGCCCGGCGGCTTTGGTGGTGGCCGCGGTGAGTTCGGCGCGCCCGGTGGAGGAGCGCCTGGCGGATTCGGCGCTGGCCCCGGCCAGTTTGGAGCACCCGGTGGTTTATTCGGCAGCGAAGGTGGCCCGGCGGCCTTACCTCTCATGCCTTCCGTAGATGCGCGGGGCTTGGTCGCAAAATTCACCTATCCCAACGAAGAGATGGATTACCGCGCCGAAGTAACGGTTACTGACCGGGCCGGTAAGAAAGCACCGGTCAAGGCTTCCATTCTCATTAAAGTGCGCAGCTAAAAGAAAGATGATGAATAAAGGCGGAAGGATGAAAGTTTTCATCCTTCCGCCTTTGTTATTTCACATTTCGCACTTCACATTCACATGTATCATTGCACGCTTCAAAAAATTACGAGCCTCTCTGGTGTGGGGCTGCACAGCGGCGAGCAGGTAAACGCTTGTCTGATGCCATCAGCCCAACCTGGAATTGTTTTCACGCGCGCCGATTTGCCAGGCAAACCCATCATTCCCGCCGATTGGCACCATGTAGCGCGCACTGTTCATGCGACGACACTGGAATACGAAGGCGTATCGGTTTCTACCACCGAACATCTGCTCGCTGCTTTATGGTCTCTGGGCGTAACAGCCT
>DASWNL010000202.1:0-2890 GCA_036399215.1 Abditibacteriaceae bacterium | reverse complement strand
AGAACTCTCGGATGAATCTGGAGATAAATCCGAAGTAACAGGCCTGCCTCTTATCGAGAGTGACGGAGTTTTGTCGGTGGGCGAGTTGGCCTGGCAAATCGCGCGGGTTCTGGAAGCCGACCCAATTCTTAGCGATGTAGTTGTGCGCGGCGAAATCTCCAACTTCAAGGCCTATTCATCGGGTCATCTCTATTTCACGCTCAAAGATGGCGATGCCCAAATTCGCTGTTGCTGCTGGAAAACCTACGCGGGGCGCTTGCAATTTCGACCTAACAACGGTGACCGCGTAGTAGCATTGGGCCGCATCGAGTTTTATGCCGGGCGCGGCGAAGTATCGTTTATTGTCAGCAATTTGCGTTTCGATGGGCAGGGCGCTCTGGCCGAAGCTTTTGAGCGGCTCAAAAATGAACTGGCCGCAGAAGGTTTGTTCGACCCTGAACGCAAAAAACCTTTGCCGCATTATCCGCGCCGCATTGGTTTAATTACCTCGCCATCAGGTGCTGTGGCGCATGATGTGGTGACCATTTTACGGCGACGTTGGCCGGTAGCAACAATTGTTTTCATCCCGTCGGCGGTGCAGGGATTTTCTGCCGTGCCGGATTTAATGCGTGCGCTCAGTTGGGCCGGAGCACTGGACGATTTAGATGCAGTGATTGTAGCGCGTGGTGGTGGCTCAGCCGAAGATTTGTGGTGTTTTAATGATGAAGATTTGGTGCGCGCCGCCAGTCGCTGCCCGGTGCCTTTAATTTCGGCCATCGGCCATGAAACCGATTTTACATTACTGGATTTTGTGGCCGATTTGCGCGCGCCCACGCCCTCGGCAGCGGCAGAATTGGTGGCACCGGATGTTGGAGAATTGCAAGCGGCGCTTTATCAGGCGCGGCGGCGCTTGTTCCAGGCTGTTGCAGGTGAAGTGCGCCTGTCGCGGCAACGCCTGGAAGCGGCGCGGCGGCGCAAAGCTCTTAGCGATCCGGGCGCCCGTTTAGTGCAATCGCGCACTCAGGTAGCACAATTGCGCGTCCGTGTGCAAGACGCCGCTCGTCGCCGTGTTAAAATAGAAAGGCAAGCTTTAACGGGCCTGCGCGGGCAACTGCGAGCACTCGACCCACAGCGCACCTTAGATCGCGCTCTGGAACGAGGCTTTGCCTTAGTGCGCAATGAAAGTGGCGAATTATTAACTAATGCCCAGGCTGTGCAAGCCGGACAACGCTTAGTAATTCAATGGCGCGATGGAGCAGTGCAAGTAACGGTTGACGAATAACAAATGACCAGTGACGAAAACCTTTCTTTTGAAGAAGCGTTGCACGAGTTGGAAAACATCGTTGAGGCGTTGGAAGGCAGTGACGTGCCACTCGAACAGTTAGTTGAACTGGCAAGGCGCGGTCAGGTATTGGCGGATCGTTGTGACGCCACGCTGACTAACGCCGAAGCGCTATTGGAAGAGCTGATTGCCACACCCGAAGGCGAACTGGTGACAGTGCCGATTGATTACGAAGACGATGAATAAATTAAAAATTAGAAATGCAAAATTAAAAATGGGGAAGGCCTTTTTGCATTTTGCATTTCTAATTTTGCCTTGAATTTATGACTGCGATTGAATGGCGTTTTTCGCCACAACTGATAGAAGATGCCTTACAAAAATGGCTGCCGGTCATAGGAGCCGATGAAACCTCCTCTTCGGATGCCCAAAGTGATGCTCAACTGCGAGCTGCCATGCGTCACGCGGTTTTCGGAGGCGGTAAAAGGCTACGTTCACAATTAGTGCTGGAAGCAGCCGGTGCTGTCGGTGGAAAAGTCCAGAACGCTCTGGCACCGGCCTGTGCTTTGGAAATGATACACGCGTATTCGCTTGTGCATGATGATTTACCGGCAATGGACGACGCCGACACCAGGCGAGGGCGGCCCAGTTGTCACAAGGCTTTTGGCGAAGCCAGGGCGATTTTGGCAGGCGATGCACTTTTGACTTTAGCTTTTGAAATTTTAGCTGCCGACGAGCAAGAAGCTGATGCAACGCGCCAGGTGCGCCTGGTTCGCCTTATCGCGCACGCCGCCGGAGAAGCAGGAATGGTCGGCGGTCAGGCCGTTGATATTGCTTGGTCGGATGCCAAAATCAGTGATATTTCGGGCCAGCAACTTTTGCAAATGCACGCACGCAAAACCGGTGCGCTGATTTGTGCCAGCGCTGAAGCCGGCGCGATTGCCGGTGGCGGCAGTGAGAAACAGATTGGCGTTTTGCGTGATTACGGGCGGCATTTAGGACGTGCTTTTCAGATTGCCGATGACCTTTTAGATGTCATCGGCGACCCGGAGCTAACCGGCAAGGCCTCTTCGGATGCCGTCAATAACAAAACTACAGCTACCGCGCTGTTTGGTTTGGAAGGCGCTAAAGAGTTGGCGCGAGAATCGCGCGATGCCGCATTGCAAGCGTTAGAATCTTTCGGCCCGGAAGCCGATAGCCTGCGCCACTTAGCGCGTTACGTTGTGGAAAGGGAGAGATAACGGCAGTTGAGAGTTTTGAGTTAAGAGTTTTGAGTTGAAGAAGATAATCCATTTCAACTCAAAATCCTGCCCAGAGGGCACCCGAACTCAAAACTCTTAACTCCGCGAAGCGGATTATGGCTTTCATCGAACACATTAATGGCCCCGCCGATTTAAAGCGGCTCAATATCAATCAATTGCCGGATGTCGCTGACGAACTGCGACAACACATCATCAGAACCATCGCCCAAAACGGCGGGCATTTTGGCGGGCCATTGGGCTGTGTCGAAATTTGTATCGCGCTGCATTACGTTCTCGATTCTCCCAAAGACAAGATTGTCTGGGATGTTGGCTACCAAGCCTACGCTCATAAAATTCTGACGGGACGGCGCGACCAGTTTTTTACGCTTCG
>DASWNL010000201.1:0-4622 GCA_036399215.1 Abditibacteriaceae bacterium | reverse complement strand
CTGCGCGTTCATCCCTCGCGTCAAAGCGACGTGCAACGCGAGCAAATTATAATCGAACCAGAAGTGGCTGTGGAAACTTTTACAGACTCTTTTGGTAATCGCTGTGAGCGCATTATGGCACCACAAGGCAGGTTGCGCTTGTGGTCGGATGCCGTGATTGAAGATTCCGGTGAGCCTGATGCTCTTGTTGCTAATGCCGAGCAATGGCCGGTTGAAAAGTTACCATCCGAAGCCTTGCAGTTCTTGATGAGTAGCCGTTACTGCGAAGTAGATAAGCTTTCGCCCATCGCCTGGGAACTGTTCGGACAAACCAAGCCCGGTTGGGCGCGCGTTCAGGCTATCTGTGATTGGGTGAATGCCAAAGTCAGATTTGGCTATCCGCACGCGCGTTGGACAAAATCAGCCATAGACGTTTACATCGAGCGTGCCGGCGTCTGCCGTGATTTTACGCACATGGCCGTGACACTATGCCGCTGCATGAACATTCCGGCGCGTTATACAACAGGTTATTTAGGTGACATCGGCGTGCCACTTTCAAACGCCCCGATGGACTTTTCGGCGTGGTTTGAAGTGTTTCTCGGCGGCCAATGGCACACCTTCGATGCTCGCCACAATCAGCGCCGTATTGGCCGCATCGTTATGGCACGAGGCCGCGATGCCGTGGACGTGGCGCTGACTACATCTTACGGTTCGGCGCCGCTTGAAAAATTTACAGTGTGGACGAATGAAGTGAAAAGTGTGGAGTAGGGAAACTCCATTTATATGAGTTAATATGGGCCTTGGTGCGGTTGGAAGACTTAGCTCGAAGCGATACTAAGAATGGTCATGAAAATAAACCATCCTGCCATTTGGATTATTTTTAGGCTATCCCACTTCTTCTCTGCCAATTCCTGAGCGCCATAAACTCTCCACCCTTGCAAAAGCAAAACTAAACTCCAGACACCTGGAACTAAGAACATGACAAGCATCATTGGTAGAGCATTTATCATTTCGACCTTGCGAAATGCGATGTAGGATAGATGGGCTAAAACCGCATAGAAAAGTAAGATTGCGAAAACGCTGCAAATTTTGCTTAGCATCCAGGCTACGGAAAACCGTCGTTCCAACTGCACGACTATCATGTAGCCCGAAGTAACGCCCAAAATTGCACCAAACAAAATCGTTGTCGAGGTAAAGGAACCGGCAGGAGTTTGAAAACGGTTAGACAGTCGTATCAGGATTTCATGGTTATCTGCACCCAAGCGTAACAGAAAACGGTAAACCTCGATAGATAAAAACGGCACTACAGTAGCACCGCTAAAACCCAAAGTTGTGCCTATCAATATACGCTTAATCCAGGGTGACATTGTTGGTGTTGTCCACAGCAAACGCAACTAAATACCATTATCACGGTCTCGCATACGATTATGCCACTCTTCGCCTAAATTGCCGAAGAATTCGATTTCATTGCGTTCGAGATTGCGCACAGTTTGGTAAGTCGGATGATAGCCGGTTGCTTCCAAATTAAACGGCGTGAATGTGCCGCATAAATTGGTAGCGCGGCGGGTGAGGTAACACATCAAAAGCGGCTGTTTGAAATCGTAACGACTCAAAACGCGAATGGCATTGAACAATTGCGCCAGTGAGACTTTGAAAAACGGCGGATCACAAATAATCAGGCCGAACTCTTCGCCCTGCCATTGCGGGCGGAATAAATCGAAGTGTCGATAACTCTTCAAATGTGAGAATCGCTCGTCGCAATCAAGAGTAATCGCTTCTATGCCGCGCTTTTCTAACTCCGCGCCAACCAAAGGCGCGCACAGGCAGCAAGGTCGCTCCCATTGCGCCGCGAAATCGGCCAGATGTTTTACGGTTTCCGGCGCGAAAAAGTATTGCTCGTTTTCGTGCAGTTCCAGCATGGAATCTCGAAGATTAGCTGGCTCCTCCAGCACCTTTGCGTCCGATGCGATGATTCCAGCCGCGCAAAACCAGTTTCATGTTGGGATGACGATTTGAATCTTCCACGGCATCATCACCGGCGTGCATTTGAACTAAAACGGTTTTGCGAACGTGTGGCGAACGATTCGGCATTGAGCCGTGCAGCGTCATGTAGTTGAAAAACAGCACATCGCCCGCTTCGGCTTCCAGAATTGTCGCACCTTCAATCGGGTATTTTTCGAGTAGTTCCGAATTGCTCTGGCCCTGCGTGCCTTCGACGCGCCCCAACTTGTGTGAGCCGGGATAAACGCGCAAGCAGCCCATTTCATCCGTGGCGTTTGACACATGAATAATGCCGGCCATCATGCTGTCTTTTTCGGTGGGAAAGTAGCCCCAATCCTGATGCATCGGAAAGGGCGAGCCTTTTTCGGAAGGTTTCTGAAATAGTTTGGTATGATGCAAGATAATATCGGGGCCAAGAATCGCTTCAGCCACATCCAGAAATCTTGGATGTTGGCAGGCTTGCATCCAGCGCGCTGAAAAGCATTGCACATTGTGGGTATGCACAATCGTGCTGTCACCGCCATCGAGGCGCTTCATTTCTTCGCCACCCCAACGTGCATTGATGCTTTCGCCGCTGCTTTGCAACTGCGCCACGATGCGGTCGAACTCTTCTTCCAAATCGCGCACTTCATCGGGCGAGAAAACGCCCTTCGCCAAGTAGTAGCCGTTTTCATCGAAAAACTGTTTGATATTCATGGAGGTTCTTATTGAGAGTATCTAACAACAAGTGAGCACACCGTAGGGGCACCCGGCGCCCCTACGGTCATCTTTTAATAAGTCGCTAACCCTAAATCAATAACTTGCGCGCCCCAATTCTGCTTGACATGAATAGCGACCAAGTTTTTGCCAGGCACAAGGGCCGCGCGGCTTTCGGGAGTCAAAGGAAGCTCCTCGTATTCGTTGACGAAGTCCTTCACTTTGGCCGCTAAAACCCCGTTGATATAAACCTCAGCATCGTCATCATGCAGCAACAGAAGCAGTGGGTTTTTGATGTCGCCGGGCAGTTCCACTTCGCGGCGCAGCCAGATGTCGCCGGTTTTCCATTCGGTGCGCGCTTTACCATTCGGCGCGACTTCATTTCCAAAAGGCGCCGGGGCGCTTTTCCAATCAAGGTCATCAAAGCCGGGGCGCTCCCAGCCTTCTTGCGGGCGCTTTAATGTGTATTTCCACTCTAATGGTGCCGCTTGTGGTGCCGCTTGCGCGGTTGGCATCAGCATAATGAGCGGTTTAAGAACAGACTGGCCCAAGTTGGCGGCGCGCACTCGGTTTTCATCCATTTTTAAAACGGCGCGGTCATAAGAATAAAGACCATTGGTTTCCGTTTCGACATCAAATAGTTGCGCGTAAGCGACGGCGCTGGCGCCCGGAACATCTTTGAGTTTCCAGGCCTGATTCAACAGTGTTTCATAACGGCGCGTCAGGCCTTCGGCTTCGCTGAAATAGAAAACATTTTCAGTCGTAACCGGTGTTTCCTGCCAGGAATGATCTTTGACAAACAAGTTCAACCCGCCAAATTCGCCAACTACAGCAGCTCGGTCGGTTTCAGGGGCATTAGAGCGTGGCGCGGGCAAGCTGTGTGTGTCGTGAACATCGCCGGCATATTTGTCATCGCCGCCGCTGGCGTTGGAAACCAGGCGTGTTGGGTCTTGAACTTTCACCAACTGCGTTAATCGGTCAGCATCGAATTGCCCGCGCGCTTCATCGAAAAGCACCCACATGATAATCGAAGGATGATGCCGTCGGTTTTCTACCATGCGGCGCAGTTCGTTTTCAAACTGGCGCCGGGCAACGGGTGTTTTGCTTTCACCAATCGGCATGTCCTGCCACACCAACATGCCTAATTTATCGGCCCAGTAATACCAGCGCGCCGGTTCCACTTTAGCGTGCTTGCGAATCATGTTAAAGCCGAGTTTCTTGGCCGCTTCAATGTCGGATTTTAAGGCCTCATCGGTTGGCGCCGTATAAATGCCGTCCGGCCAGTAGCCCTGGTCAATAACACCCACTTGGAACACGGCTTTGTTATTGAGCAGCAGCCGTGTTTTGCCTGCTTCATCTCGGCCCACACTCACTTTACGCAAGCCTGCATAAGAGCCAACGCTATCTACTACTTGATTGTTTTTGATGAGATTAATTTGCAGCGAATACAAAAACGGATTGTCCGGCGACCATAATTTAGCATTGGGAATGGGAACACGAACCAGAGTGCCCGCTGCCCCCTGCGCTTTAGCAACCGATGTAGCGCCATCTTTAACTTCAATCGAAATCGCATCGCCTTCGGCATTCACGGTCTCAGTGCGAACTTCTAATCCGCCGCCATCCACATCCGGCGTGACGATTAGCTCTTTGAGGTAAGTCGAATTAACAGGTTCGAGCCACACGCTTTGCCAGATGCCGGTGGCAGCGGTGTAATAGGTGCCTTTAGGGTCATTGGTTTGTTTGCCGCGCACCTGGTCGTTCCAACTGGCACTGTTGATAGCGCCGACAATAAGTTCGTTTGGGCCTTCTTTTAGTTGTTCAGTAACATCGAAACTAAACCCGTCGTAGCCGCCTTTATGGGCGCCCAGTAATTTGCCGTTGAGGTAGATGCCGGATTCATAATTTACAGCGCCAAAATGCAAAAGAATAGTTTGATTTTTCCAGTT
>DASWNL010000200.1:0-8180 GCA_036399215.1 Abditibacteriaceae bacterium | reverse complement strand
CGGCGGCCCGAATAAGCGATCTCTTCTTTAAAGTAAGCGCCCGGAGAGCGCGACAACTGCGCTACAACAACGCGCTCAGCGCCGTTAATAATAAAGGTGCCGCGCGAAGTCATGCAGGGCAATTCGCCTAAATAGACTTCGCTTTCTTTCAGTTCGCCGGTTTCTTTATTAACCACGCGCACCTTGACCTTCATCGGCATTTCGTAGGTCAAATCGCGCTCGCGGCACTCATCCGGCGTGAATTTCGGCTCGCCTAAGGTGTAGTCGAGAAACTCCAGCGACATGGCGCCGGTAAAGTCTTCGATAGGCGAAAACGACGAAAATAGTTCTCGCAAACCGAAATTGAGAAACCACTCATACGATTCCAACTGCATTTCGACCAGATTCGGCACATCCAACCCGCCAAACTGATGCAGGGAAATCTTGCTGACGGCTGAGGCCACCTGCGTAGCCGCTTCAATAGGACGGCCTGTGCCGATAGTCGGCGCGCCATCGCGCGTGAACTGCTCATCAAACCGGCTCCGGCTTCCGATGCGGCGAATTCGTGTTTCGCCGCCAATGCTTTGCGCCATGCTTCCTCCTGAAATTGAAAAAGACCTGTGTAAGACACGCGCCTGAGCACGCGAAAAACCGCCTGACGGCAAATTAAACCGTCCGGCGCTTGCTGTTTATTGGGGCAATCCGGTCTTCAAAAAGAGATAACTCGAACTAAGGGGTGACAAGTTTTGCGATTGTAAAAATTGTCATTAAGGGGAAAATCCAAAGCGTTCGCTTCAAACGAACGTAGAAATAGAAAAGAGGCGAAATAAATTTCACCGGCAAGAGAAGTATTATAATGAGGTTAGGAAAAGTGTGCAAGGTAATTCATAAAAGGCGAGTATGAGAAGATTATCACTCAAAGCGACGACTTCCATTCTATGTGTGGCTTGTGCATTATTGCTGGCAATTTGGTTTTTAGCTCCGAAAACTGATGTAAAAGCTGAACAAAGAATGGTATTGGAGCAAAGTGATACTCTCATTTTGTATTCGTTAATGACTCATAATGAACTTGATAGCTACTTTTCCAGTTTAGCCGAAGTAAATGGTTTCATAAAAAACAGAGAGAAATTTCATAGAAATTATGTTGTGGGGAAAGTAAGAATTACAGATTCAAGAACTAAAGCTAAATTAGTTAAAGCCCTCTACGACGGCATAGAATCACATAACGGCTTTGCAGCGGCTTGCTTCAATCCTCATCATGGACTTCGCGCTACCAAAGGGAACCGAATAGTTGATGTTGTTATTTGTTTTGAATGCTCAATAGTGTATTTCCGGGAGTCGAACCAGAAGCGAGGAGAAGGCACGTCTGGATTACCAAAACCTATTTTTGACGGCGTTTTAAATGATGCAAAAGTGCCACGCTTACCAAAACGATTCTAAAATCTGAAAAATATTTGACTTTCACTCACTCGCTAAAACTTCAGCTAAGTGCAGCGTTTTGAGTTTGCGTTTTTGACGCTGAAGCATTCCTTGAATGTGCATCAGGCAACTGGAATCGTTGGAGACTAAATATTCGGCGCCGGTTTTCCGGGCGGAATCGCATTTGACTTCGCCCATCGCCTGCGAAATATCAGCGTATTTGACGGCAAAGGCGCCGCCGAAGCCGCAGCAAGTGTGCGCTTCGTCCATTTCAATCAATTCCAAGTCGCGCACATGGTTTAAGAGTTCGCGCGGCTGAGTTTTAACATCCAGTTCGCGCAGGCCATGACAGCCATCATGAAACGTTACGCGATGTGGAAAACGCGCGCCGACATCGGTAACACCCAACTTCGTCACCACAAAATCGGAGAACTCCCAAATGCGCTCACTCAGTTGATGGGCATCCTTTTCTTCGCTCCGGCCCTGAAACAGTTGGGGATAGAAAACTTTTAGCATCGTGGCGCAGGAGCCGGAGGGCACCACAACGGCTTCAGCATCTTGCAAAATTTTCAAAGCCGGCGCCGCTACCTGGCGCGCTTCATTCCAGTAACCAGAGTTAAAAGGTGGCTGGCCGCAACAGGTAATTTGTTTCGGCACTTCGATTTGGTGGCCGAGCTTTTCCAAAACGCGCACTACACTCCACGCGGCTTTGGGAAACATGGCATCTACATAACACGGCACGAACAGGGTGATTTTCATCGCCAGTAGTTTAGCCACTTGATACAACCTGCAACGCGGGAAGTTTGTTATTCCGAGCGAAGTGGATGGCGCGACGCAGTGCGCCATCCTACGCAGCCGAGGAATCTATTTTCAGCAAGGCCGCAGAATAGATTCCTCGGCTGTGGGCGCGTTCGCTTAGGCTCTCTTGCCCTGCGCTCGGAATGACACTACTCTTTAGCGCGGAAAATTTTTACCTTGACGACCAAAAGCGCGAACGCTACAATGTCTGGCGCTGCATCCGCATTTTAAATTTCCATAAGGAGGCGAAACCGATGATTCTTTTCAATTCTTCCCATTTTTCTTTTACCCCTCGCCTCCACAACGGCGCGTTTTAAGTCGGCTTGATTTTCCGATATGAAACGGCTGCTTCTTTGGAGGCAGCCGTTTTTGTTTTGCTTTTTGACTTCCCTTTTTAATTTCAAAAGGAGTTTCATGCAGAGCTTATTAGGCCGCATCATCGCCATTGAAAGCGACGACACGCGCCACAAAATCACCTTCGAGCCGCTTTGCACCCTGCCCGACCGCAAAGCGCCACCCGAACACCTGAAAAACCAAAAACTGACGTTTGAGCGGCTTACACAAAAAATGCCTGATGCCCGTGAAATTGGAGAAGTCGGCGGTAGCATCGTGTTGAGAACCAGCGAAGCCCGCATTTTTTTGCAGCCACTGAATTGGCTTTCACGACGCCGCTTAAGCAGTTTGTCCGGTGACTTTTCGGTGGAGTTGTATTGGTGGAAGGATGAAACGCCACCAAATTGGACGGCACGTCTCGGCGGCAAAAGCACCAATGGCGCCTGGGAAAAACACTCTTTTGGGTGGTCATGTGTCGTTCCATTGCGTCAACTATCAGCACAATTTCCCCCGGCTCCGTTTGACATTGAATTCACTTGCGGCGAATTGCAACGCAAATGCACGGTTATTTCTAATGAAGTGCCTCGTATCACGGCTCAACATGAAACACAGGACACGGTTTACAGCATAAAAAATCTCTGGTTGGACTTTACGGTTACACCGCGCAACGGCGGAGCCGTAGAGTCCCTGTATGAAAGTGATCCCGGCAAAGGAAGTTTGGGAAAGCGCAAAAGCGGCAGAAATATTGGGCGCGCAGGTTTTCATTTTTTCTCACGAAATAACCGCATCCAGCATCCTCTCGATTGGGCCGGGCACACAGACCGCTTTCGCACTGGATGGGGCGAGTGGAATTCGATGCGCGACGTAAAGATGGAAGTCATGGGCGCGAGCCGTGAAGCAAACACTTCGCGAGTGACGATGCAGGGCGAGATTGAAGACGGCTTGCGCACGCAGTTTTCCGCAACATTGCTGGATGATTGGCCGCTTTTGCTGATGCGCCGCGAGTTTTCGTTGCATCCAAAGAAAGAAGAGAAGAAAGATGAAGGTGAACCAAAACAACCCATTGACGAAATGCGCCTGTTTCAAACCGGCTTTCGCTGCGCGGTTGCACCCGACAAAGCCGCAAGCCGCGTTTGGTGCCGCGCTGATGGCGAAACCGTGCCCTTTTCTTTAGCGCGCGAGAATGAACATCAAAGCTTCTGGCACTGGAAAATGGAAGAAGGATTTGCGCTTTTTGAGCAAGCGCAGCGGCGGGAATGGTTGTTGTATTTTTTCGATCCAGACAATGCGCCACATTTGGGGTTATGGCGCGGGCCGCACGCTGCCACACTCGAACCATTCTGGGCCGGCGTGCCGCTTAAACCAGGCCAATCAATCGGATCTTCGCTGGGTCTGGCAGCAGGAGAAAGCGGCGGCGTCAATGAACATGGTGCCTGGGTTGCTTGCCGCGCCAAACGAGATGACCAATGGCATTGCGCGTTGCTGGCGCGCTGCGAAAAAGCAAACCCACAGGCAAATTTACAGGCGGTCTTTTCGATAAATGAAACGCAGCAGCCTGTGCCGTTGACCGCTTTGTTTTTACCCGGCATCGGCACCGTTTACGGAGCGACAGCGCAGTTTCCAGTGAACGAAAAAAGCGACGTTTTCACGGCGGAATTGGAAAGTTTACAGGGAGGTGTCGCATGAATTTATTTGAGCCGCGCACTTTCAGCACCGATTGGGAAATTATGGTGCTGGACAAGCTACAACGCACGGTCGGCGAAGAAAAGCTGATGGCCTTTGCTTCCCTGTTAAGCCATGAATTGAAATTGCCGGTCACAGTAGATTGGAACACGCTGGAATGCGCGATGGGCATTAACACAAGTTTCGCGCAGTTGGGCGAACGATTGGAAACCGTAACGAGGCGTGCCGCGCAGCTTTTAGGCGAATGGGACTTGACCTTGTATCGCACAGGAGCGCATCCCTTGGAGCGGATGTTCAACGCCAACCACATTCACATCGGCACCTTGCGCGATGAAAGTCAGGCTATTACTTTGGAAACCGCCTTATTGCCTTACACAGCGGCTTTCGCAGCTTTGGCAGCGAATTCGGCATTGTCCGGCGGGCGGCGCGGCGAATGGAAAAGTTACCGGGTGGCGCATAATGCCAACGGTTGCGCCATTCCGGTCGCGCCCCGCGCGCCGCAGTTTTCGCAATCGGTTTTTGGCTTCGATGGCGGCACAAAAATGCAGGGCGCACCCACTTTTGAGATGCGTATCGGCGATGCCGCTACTTCGCATGGTTTTTTGGCTGAGTTCGCTACTTTCGTCGCTGCTTTTGTGCATCATTTAGGCACGCAAGCGCCGCGCGAAATTTCACCAACGGACTATCAAAATGCCTTAATTAATCGCTGGAGCGCGGCGAAACATGGTTTGCAGGCCGGGTTTCGCACCCGTGATGGCCAAATCGCCGTTACTGAATTGATTTCTCAAATGTTAGATGAATGCCAAACTTCGCTGCAAACTTTGGGCGCAAAGCGTGAAGACTTCAAACTCATCGAGGCCATGCTGCAAAAGCGCGTTACGCAGGCCGATTGGACGAATGAAATTGCCGGTCGCTATCCTGATGCGTGGGTTTTCGTTTCGGCGCATTCCAAAGTCGCGCGCGACGGCGTAGTTTTTGAAGAATGGCTACAGAATGCACCGATGCTTGAAACTTTTCCAGCGCCTGATGACGAAGAGATTTTGCAAATCCATCTCAACGCCATAGGCGAGGGCACGCATTTTTATCGTTCGCGTGAAGTCATGCATTTGCCGCCGCCAATGGCTGATGAGATCATCGAAAAACTTATCGTTCAAGGGCATTTGCGCCGCGATGAAAGCCCCAGGCGTGGTGTAACTTTGAGCCGAATTCAACCATGAAAAGACCAATCATCCTCATCACCGCCGGACGCAAAAACGAAAGCGCCGGCGATTCCAAACCGCAGACGGTGTGGAACGGCTGTGACATTGATTACACGCAGTCCGTGGCGCGTTCGGGCGGCGCACCGTTGCTTCTGCCCTGTATAACCGATGAGCAAACCGCTATCGCTTCCCTCAAAGCCGCCGATGGACTTTTGCTGACTGGCGGCGGCGACATTTTATCGTTGAATTACGGCGAAGAACCGCACTTAACCAGCGCCTGGCAAGACCCAACACGCGATGCAAATGAGATTGCGCTCACGCGCGTGGCCTTAGAAAAAGGCATTCCGATTCTCGGCATCTGTCGCGGCTTGCAATTGCTTAATGTCGCTTTGGGCGGCACCCTGATTCAAGACATTCCTTCACAAGTGCCAAATTCGATTAAACATTATGGCGCGGGCCTTACGACGACGCTTTTGCACTCGATTGATATTGAACCTGATTCATTGCTTCATCAAGTTTTGGGCAACGGAAAAATGGCTGTCAATTCTTATCATCACCAAGCCGCTAAAGATGTCGCACCTGGCCTCAAAATCAACAGCCGCGCTAAGGATGGCGTGATTGAGGGCTTGGAAAGCAGCGAGGGCAAGCCGGTTCTCTCGGTGCAGTTTCATCCCGAAGAGATCGCCGATGTGTATCCGCAATTTCAACCGCTTTTTGATTGGCTGGTTCTGGAGGCCGGCAAAAAGTAAGCAGGAGGCAGACGGCAGGAGGCGGTTATTTCCTGCTTCCCGCCGTCTGCCTCCTGCTGCCATCTCTTATGACCGAAGAACTTTTAACAGGAACGGTAACCCGCGCTGTAGGCGGCGGGCTTTATGAAGTGGACATTGTTGATGATGACGACCCATCGCCGCGTGTCTGCCAGATTCGCGGCATCTTGAAAAAAGGCCGTCAGACCACCACGCAACCCGTAGTCGTGGGCGATAGCGTGCGCGTGCGCGCTTTAGAAACAACCGGCACCAATGTGCATGGCGTTTACTTGCGCGAAGGCTTTATTGAAGAAGTATTGCCGCGCCGCTCGACACTTTCGCGCGGACGCATCGGCAAGACTTCGCAAGTCACTCTGGCAAACCTTGATCAGGCCGTGATTGTTTTATCGGTGCGCGAGCCGGATTTGAATACGCACCGCCTTGACCGCTTTTTAGTGCTGGCCGAATCGAACGAACTGAAATCGCTGATTTGCTTCAACAAGATAGACCTGATGAAAAAGCGTGAGCTAAAAAAAGAGATCGCGCCGATAAAAGAGCTTTACGAAAAACTCGGCTATCCGGTTGTCCTGACGGCAGCCGATGAGGACATCGGCATAGAAGAGGTGCAGGCGCATCTTAAAGATCATATCTCCGCTGTTCTGGGTAGTTCGGGTGTAGGCAAATCATCGCTTGTCAACGCTGTTCAACCCGGTTTGCATTTGTGGGTGGGCGATGTGATGGATATTGGCAAAGGGCGACACACAACTACGGATGTATCGCTGCATCCCTTAGATTTCGGTGGCTATTTAGCCGATACGCCGGGTGTAAAGACCGTAGTTTTGTTTGAGCAGCAGGAAATCAATCTCGACCAGTGTTTTCCTGAATTTCTACCGTTTGTAGATGACTGCAAATTCAGCAACTGCACGCACGACCACGAGCCTAAATGCGCGGTGCGCGAAGCCCGCGATGCGGGAAAAATTCATGCGGCCCGCCATGAAAGCTACATTAAAATGCTGCGCGATATTCAATCCGGCGTGCGTCTGCGCGATTGAATAATGCCAAACTATTGTTCATGAGCATCCCTTTTGTCGTCGGACAAGTATGGCGTTATCAAAGCCGCGTCGAAGAACCGAATGCCACAGTTACGATTTGCAAGATTGAAACATCAGGCGATACAAGCGTTGTCCATGTCAGCTTAAACAATTTGCAATTAAAAAATCCGCAAACTGCAACGGGCTTTCAAGATTCATTGCCGCATTTGCCAATGGATGAGGCAACTTTGCGCGCTTGTGTTACGGAGTTGATCGAAGAAAACGCGCCTTTGCCCGATTACGAACAAGGCTATCTTCAATGGAAAGAAGCGCAAGGTGGCATCTGGACGCTGCCTTTAGCCGAAATTGTGGCCGCCATTGAATCAACAATCCCACCGGCAAAACCGCGCAAGCGATTCTTCTGGCAATAAGCCGCTACACTCAAACGCGGAAAATAACTGCAAATGATTATTGCGATTGATGGGCCGGCGGGCGCGGGGAAAAGCACTGTCGCTAAAGAACTGGCAGCGCAATTAGGTTACGCTTATGTCAACACCGGCGCGATGTATCGCGCCGTGGCGTTATGCGCGTTGGAAAAAGGCTTGTCATTGCCCGATGATGAAGCGGCTATTGTTGAACTGGCGGGCAACTTACCGATTGCTTTACGCGAGCGCGGCACGCGCGTTTTTGTTAGCGAGCGTGACGTTACGCATGAGATTCGCACGCCGCAAGTGGGCGATTTGACCTCGCAGATTGCGGTTTTGCCCGGCGTGCGACGCGTAATTGTAGCGCAACAAAAGCGCATCGGGCAAGAAAGCGAAAGCGATTGTGGCGGCGCGGTTTTAGAAGGGCGTGATATTCAAACCGTGGTTTTTCCTGAGGCCGATGTAAAAATCTTTTTAACCGCCACGCCGCGCGCCCGCGCCGAGCGGCGTCTTAGCGAATGGCAACAAAAATCACTGGATGGAACTGCACCGTTTTCACTTGATGAA
>DASWNL010000199.1:0-4006 GCA_036399215.1 Abditibacteriaceae bacterium | reverse complement strand
CGAGCCATTATTTGGCTTAGCCGTGACTGGCGTGGCGCATCCCGACCGCATCGCGACTAACGCCGGCGCGCGTCCTGGTGATGTTTTAGTGCTGACTAAGCCTATAGGAACCGGCATTGTTTCAACCGCGATTAAACGCGAGGCGTGTTCGCCTGAAATCGCGCAAGCAGCGATTGACAGCATGAAAATGTTGAACCGCGCCGCCTGTGAAGTGATGGTTGAAATCGGTATTGGAGGAGCGGTTCATGCTTGCACTGATATTACAGGCTTTGGCCTACTTGGTCACGCCGCCGAAATGGCCCGCGCGTCCGATGTGACCTTACAAATCGAAGCCGAAAAGGTGCCTCTGTTGCCTGGCGTTTTGGAACTGGCAAGCGGCGGGCAGTTCGTTACGGGCGGTGGCGCGCGTAATGCGGCACATCTGGGTGAATTTGTGCAAGGCGTTGATGTGCTTTCCGAGGTTTTGCGGCACGCTTTTTTTGATCCGCAAACATCAGGCGGGCTTTTAATTGCCATTGCTCCGAAATTCGCGGACGACTTTTTACAAGCGTTGAGTTACCACAATGTGCAGGGAAAAATAATCGGCACCGCAGCGCCCGGCCCGGCCAGGATCCAGGTGATTTCCTAAAACGTTGGCGTCGAATTTGATAAAGAGCCGCGCCGAGCCGGTTGAAAATTCGTAAAATCGGTAAAATGCTTGTGGTGGTTGCATGATGTTAGCTCATGATGTTTATTATGGAGGCGCTCCGGCTCTGGTGAGTTGCGCGGTCTTCAAAACCGTTGAGTCCGCCCCGCGCGGATTGGTAGGTTCGATTCCTATGCGCTTCCGCCATAATTTTCAAGATTCATAACCAAGGAGATTTAATGACCCCTGAAGTTACTGTTGTCAACTTTCCCACCGTTGCTATCTGGATTATCGCTTTGTCGCAGCTTTTGCTGGCCCTGGGCGTTATTGCCGTCCTAGCCCTGTTCGGTTCGCAGATTTCGGCGATTTTGAAAGATATTAAGTTGACCATTGAAGACATGCGTCGCGAAGCGATGCCGCCGGTTGTAGCGACCCTGAAAAATGTTAAGACCATGAGCGATGACGCGGCGCGCACTACTCATAAAGTTACTGACACGGCTGACCGCGTGACGAATCTGGTAAGCACTGTCGTTTCCCGCGCCGAATCGCCGGCTGTGAAAGCTGCCGGTTTGCTTTCGGGTGTTGTTGCTGGAGCGCGCGCGGTTCGTAATGCCAAAAAAGTAGAAGACGAGCCTAAGAAAAAAGGAGGCAAGCGTGGCTTATTCCGTTAAGTCGTTAAAGCCTGCCGACCTGGAAGCTATCGCCGAAGCCGGAGGCGAAATTCACGCCCAGATTCGCGCTAAAGAAGTTATTATCCGCACTGGCCCTGGCTTTGGCACCAGCTTTAAGCTCATTTTATTAGGCGCCGCTTTGGGCGCCGGTGTGGCCTTATTTTGGAAAAGCCGGCAAGAATCGGCGCCTTTTTCACTGTCTGCCTCTGAAACTGAAAAAGCCTCCGCCGATTTGTCAGCACGCTTACAACAATTGTCGCAGCGTGCTAAATCGTTGGGTGCGCGTGCCAAAGATGCCATGCATAGTGCCGCTGAAATCGCTGCCCCGGCAGTGCAACATGCCCTCGATGAAGCCAAACAGGCCGCTCGCCACGCCGAATCGGAAATCAACGATGAATTGCGTGAGTTGAACGAAAAAGACAACAAACCCGAACAAGTCTGAAACCTTTTCGCGGCTGTCTCCTTTGTATAATCTTCTGCGTTATGCGGAATTACAATTTTAGTGCGGGGCCGGCGGCATTGCCGGTTCCTGTTTTAGAGCAGGTCGCGCGTGAGATGCTGGAATTACCCGGCGCGGGCGCTTCGATCATGGAGATCAGTCACCGCTCCAAAAAGTTTGAGGAAGTTATCGCCCACGCCGAAAACGGCATTCGTTCGTTATTGGGCTTGCCCGAAGAGTTTCACGTTTTGTTTTTGCAGGGTGGCGCCAGTTTGCAGTTTGCAATGGCCCCGATGAACATGCTGGCGGGCAGCAAGAAAGCCGATTACATCATTACGGGCGCCTGGGGCCAGAAGGCTATTAAAGACGCGCAAAAATACGGCGCGGCGCGCGTGGCAGCAACCACCAAAGAAAGCAATTTTTCCCGCTTGCCGGAATCGCTCGATTTAGACTCCGGCGCTGAATTCGTTCACTTCACCTCGAATGAAACCATTCAGGGAGTGCAGTGGCCTCAAGAGCCGCAAACCAATGGCGTGCCCCTAATTTGCGATGCTTCATCGGATATTCTCAGCCGTCCGATTGATGTCGCGAAATACGGCTTAATCTACGCCGGCGCGCAAAAGAACATTGGCCCATCCGGCGTGACAGTTGTGATTTTGCGCGATGATTTATTGCAAAAGTGCGCGAGTGACTTGCCACCGATGCTGGATTATCGCGTGCAAGTGGACAATAAATCGCTCTACAATACGCCAAATACTTTTGGCGTTTACGTTATCGGTTTGGTCTGTGATTATCTGCAATCACAAGGCGGCTTGGCTGGAATGCAAGCACGCAACGAGGAAAAAGCCAGGTTGCTCTACGACGCCATTGATTCCACAGATTTTTACACCGGCCACGCCGCTTCCAATTGCCGCAGCCGCATGAACGTCACCTGGCGCTTGCCTTCGGAAGAGTTGGAAAAGCGCTTCATTGAGGAAGCAAAAGCGCAGGGCATGGTTGAACTCAAAGGCCATCGCAGTGTCGGCGGCCTGCGCGCTTCAATTTATAATGCTTTCCCCCGCGAAGGCGTTGTCGCTTTAGTTGAATTCATGAAAGAGTTTGAACGTAAGACTGGCTGAAAAATGAAGTGAAATTGCTTCTGTGAGGTGAAACATGCCAACTCTTCTTGACCAAACTAATGAACTGCTTTTCGATCAGATAAAACGCATCGAAGGCAAGGCGGCAATTGTGGATGGCGGTATATTTTGGCAGCCTCCAGTTGGTGCGGAATCAGGATTATGTCGAGCACAAATTGCGTGTTCGTTGCGCGATTACACGTGCCATACCAAACAAGGCCGCGCTCTGATTAACAATGTTGGATTCCGCGTTAATTTGGCAAATCGTCTTTCATTTAGTCCCGATGTGGCATTCATCAACCGAGAGCGTTCAGGTAATGCCGGTTTCATCGAAGGCGCCCCGGTTTTTGCTGTCGAAGTGCGAAGTGAGAATGACTTCGCCCCGCGCATGGAGAGTGAAATCGCCCAGAAACGCGCTGATTATTTTCAAGCCGGCACTCTTGTTGTCTGGGATGTTGACCCTTTTGGCGAAGATGTGGTGAAGAAATATACTGCCGCCAATCCTGAAACCCCACAAATTTTTCGGCGCGGCCAAATTGCCGACGCCGAACCCGCTGTCCCCGGTTGGCAAATGCGCGTAGATGAAATCTTCTAATGAAAAGTTGAAGATACGAGATAGCAATGTCAGCATCAAATTCGATTGCTTCCAAATTTAAAGAATTTGTGAAGATACCTCCTTTTCCACTCATGCGCCCCGACGAAGTGGATAATGCTGAAAAATTATTAGGATTTGAGTTACCCGCCACTCTCAAGTTGATTTACACGGAAGTCGGAAATGGAGGATTTGGCCCCGGCTACGGCTTCTTTGGTCTAATGGGTGGAATGGCAGGCGGATACAGATCGCAATCTGCGGTGGAGCAATACTTGGAGTATTGCAAACACAAAGCTCCAAACAGCGATGTTTGGAGCCAGGAAAACCCAGAATGGTTTTGGCTTAAAGGTTTGTTACCTATCTGCGAGTGGGGCTGTGGTATTACCTCCAGCGTGCATTGCCTATTAAGCGGTTTTCCCGTTGTTATAGCGGATAACGAATGAAAGGCTACATATTTGACTGCCTATAGTCATTCCCGCGCAGGCGGGAATCCATACCTTTGCCTGTTGGCAGGATTTTACAGCAAGATACCAGCACTCTCACTTATGGATTCCCGCCTGCGCG
>DASWNL010000198.1:0-1936 GCA_036399215.1 Abditibacteriaceae bacterium | reverse complement strand
TACAATGAAAGCAAAGGCCGGCCTTTTGTGTTTTCGTATACAGCCAACCAGAAGATCAACGAAGTCTTGCTGCGTGAATTTCCGCTTGCCAACAAAAACCTCCAAGACGGCCAAAAAGCTTTCCTGGATATGCTGCCCTATGGCAAATTTCGGCCTGTAACCTTCGTCGGCCAAACATTGTGGGATGCTCATGTGCGCGCGTTCGAGCAGGCCGCGCAGCATGAAAAATCTCCCCAACAGGCGATGGACGAGCAAACGCATCTGGTGCAGCAAGAGTTAGATAAAGCCTTTGCCCGCGAAGGCTTACCGCCTTATCCGCGAACGCCGATTTATATTCTGGCTGCGCTTTTACTATGTGGCTTAGCTTTCGGCGGTGTGCAAGCCAAAAAGCAGATTGGCACTTCAAAGATGGCGCGCCAGGAAGCGATTGCAGGCTACTTGATGGCGGCTCCGTGGATTATCGGTTTTTTGCTGCTCACCGCCGGGCCGATTTTGGCTTCGCTGCTTTTGGCTTTTTCCGACTACGATGTTTTGCACGCGCCGCGCTATGCTGGCCTGAAAAACTTTCAGACGCTGTTCACCGATGACCGCGAACTTTTAACCAAAGCCTTTTACAACGCGGCTTATCTGTCGGCCATTGGTATTCCTCTTGGAATGACAACCGGGCTTTCCATTGCGATGTTGCTCAATATGCAGGTGCGCGGCATGCATTGGTATCGCACGGCGTTTTACATTCCCTCGATTGTGCCCGCCATTGCCAGCGCGGTTTTATGGGGCTGGATTTTAGCGGGCGATCCCAGCAAAGGCTTGCTCAACGCCTTGTGGCAGGCCACGATTACAAACTGGTTTGGGTTTGCACCGCCGGGTTGGTTTAGCGTGGCTGAATGGGCTAAACCCGGTTTAGTCATTCAAGGTTTATGGGGCGCGGGTGGCGGCATGATTTTGTGGCTGGCCGGCTTGCAGGGCGTGCCCGCTTCGCTTTATGAAGCGGCGCGCATTGATGGGGCGCGCGGATGGGCGCAGTTTCGCAATGTCACCTTGCCGCTCATTTCGCCTTACATCTTTTTTCAATTGATTATGGGCACTATCGGCGCCTTGCAGGAGTTTGATCGCGTTTACGTGCTAAGTGGTGGAACAGGCAGCGGCGGGCCACTGGATTCACTCTTAGTGCCGGTTTTGTATCTGTTCAACAATGCTTTCCGCTACTTCAAAATGGGCTATGCCAGTTCGATTGCCTGGGTAATATTCGTGGTGATTTTAATCCTCACGTTAATTCAGTTGTATGCCCAGAAATACTGGGTGCATTACGAAGCGGAGCAGAAGTAAATCATGAAAAAACTCAAATTGTCTTTTGCCCATGTCGTGCTTATCGCCGGTTCGCTTTTGTTTCTCATTCCCTTTGCATGGCTGATTTCGACTTCGCTCAAAACCGACGAAGAACAAGCCGTCTTTCCGCCGGTTTGGATTCCCACACAGCAAATAACCAGCGAAAGCCTGAAAAATGCCGAAGGCGAACCGGCAGGCATTTCCAAGCTGAAAAGTTCCGGCGTGCAAGTTGCTGAGATCGAAAACCTGCCTGATGGCCGCGTTCGCGTGCAGAACCTGCAAGACAATAGCAAGCAAATTGTCGCGCTTGACCAACTCGAAAAAATCCGCCATGTTGCGCCGCGCTGGGAGAATTACACCGAAGCCCTCGACTATCTGCCGCCTGAAACGCATTATGGTCTGGTGTTTTTGGGTAACACATTACTGCTGACGATTTTATCGGTTTGCGGCACGTTACTCAGTTCATCACTTGTGGCTTATTCGTTTGCGCGACTGCGTTGGCCGGGGCGTAATTTGTTGTTTGTAGTTTTACTGGCAACGATGATGATTACCGGCGCGGTAACAATGATGCCACAGTTTCTCATCTTCCGCGAACTGGGCTGGATTGATA
>DASWNL010000197.1:0-3610 GCA_036399215.1 Abditibacteriaceae bacterium | reverse complement strand
CAGTCCACAAAGTGAAAATGAAAGCCGTGAACCTGCGGCAGTTTGTCGTGCACGAAGTTGAGCGTCGTCAGAGCGCGGTCATAAGCCGCTTTGCGCGAAACCCAACCGCGCTCGACGGCAATGGGCAGCGCCGATAGTGCGTAGCCTGTAGAAGCGATAGAGGCTACTGTTTTCTTGCCGGCCTCGGCATCGAGCACATTGCGTTCTCTATCTTTGGTTAAGCCGGTTTGCGAGTGCGATTCATGCCAGAAAAAGTCAAAAGCCCGTCGCTGGATGGTATCCAGAGAGGGCGCAGAAACGGTCTTAGATTTAGCTGCTGGCTTAACTTTAGTCGCTGGAGCAGCGGAAACCGGCCTGATAATGAAAGAGCCGAGGAGCAACAGCCAGAGGGCAATGCGAGACGTGTGAAAAGAAGACGAGGCGGTAGGCATAAGAGGTTTTACCTTGATCAAAACTTGTTCGGCGCCGAAGCGGTAACCTGAAGGACAAGGTTACTTTTGATATTCGTAACCATGCGGCGCGTGAATATAATCTATTGGCTGCTCAACGAAACGAGCGCAGGTTTTAAGATCGCTATCGGCGAAAAATGCTTCGGTTCCTGCTGGGAAAACAAGAGGATTGCCCGTTTCCAACCAGGCGACATTGTGAATCATGGCAATCATCGGGCGTGGTTGGCCGGTCAGGTTAGGCATACCCCTGCAATAGGAACCATCTCATGGCTGCCAGACAAAAAATAAACCTCTTTCTGGGTTTGCTGCTGGGCACTCAACTGGTGTCTCCAATTTGCGCCGCACCGCTTAAGACAGCGCCCGCCGTTTCATTTGCGGGTGGAGTTCTCTCCATCAAGACCAATCGCTACGAAGTTCAGTGGCAGAGCGGTTCGATGATCAGTGCGCGCAGCCTGCTGCCAAAAGCCGCTGCTTTGACGATTGTCGGCACGCCGATGAACGTGGAGCAGATGCCCAATGGTTTAGGCTCTTTTCACGAGCAGGAAGCGGCGGGCCGGGCACAGCATCATCCCTGGGGCGCCATCTCTGCGCCTTTTTCTGCCCAGCATCCGCCTACTGTAGAAACAAAAGTGCGCTTTGAGAAATTACCTGACGGGGCAAGGCTGACTTATACAGGCTTGAAAGGTGATGCCGGGGCGACTTTAGTTCAAGAACTAACCGTAGAAGAGCGCACTGGCGATTTAGTTATTGCGCAACACGGTATAAGCCCTCACCCCGGCGTTTTTGGCGTGGGCTTTAGCCTGCTGAACCTGCGTCCTGACATCGAATGGGCGGTGCCTTACTTTGGCGGGCAGCGCTGGAAAAGCGATGCCCATAAAGGCAACGTCACATCTATCGCCTGGCCGTTATTCTGGAACGCTGGTCTTATCATCGGACAGATGCCCCAGGCCGGAGCTTTTGCCGTGTGGGCCGAAGATGCCGCCATGCGACCCAAGTATTTAAGGCATTTTAACGGCGATGGCGTGCAGGCATTGGAGTTTGAAGCCTGCAATGAGTGGCCTTACCATGACAAGCGCGAAATTCGCGCTTTCAACTGGCGCTTTAACACTTTCGGCGGCACCAAAGAGACTGCCTGGATGGAAGCGGCTCAGCGTTACAAGGAATGGATGGTGAAGGCTCACAAGATGGTTCCACGCGCCCGGCGTTCGCCGCGCTGGGTGGATGAAATCGCCCTCATCTGGCCGAGTTACGTGGACGAAACCACCATGAAAAAGATGAGCGAGATCATAGAGCCAAAGCGCGTTCTGATGATGGATTGGGGCTGGCTCAAAGACTTCAATCGCCGCATTCCCGAATACAAACCGCAGGATGAAAACTTGGCTTCCAAGATTGCCTTAGCCCATCGCTATGGCTTTCGCACCGGCATTTATACCAGCATGGCGTTAGTGGATAAAGAAACGCATCCTAACCTGATGCAGCAGTATGGCCTGGAGCCTTATTTTAATGGGCTTCAGGTAGATAAACCGGCAAACAATGCCGATTGGCTGGTTTACGTGCATCCGGGCAGTCCGAAGTGGCGCCAGTTCTATAGCGAAAAAATGCGCGATGTAAAAAAGCAATATGGAATTGACCTTTTGTATCAGGATGTAACAGGCAGCGGAGTTGGCAGCGCGGGTTTGATTGATGGCAAGAGTTTCAGCGCCGGAGTAGTAGCAGTTGAATCTGAGATTCGCACCAAAGTGCCGGAGGCTGCGCTGGCTGGTGAATTCTGGACGGAAGTCAATGCGGCGCACGAAGACTTTGGTTTGACCACCTTTCTGGCCTGGGGCGATGAAGCGCACAAGACGTGGATTTCCAAAGCCGACCAACCTCATCCACTTCTCTCCTATCTTTTCAGCGACTACTGCATTTACTGGCCGCATCAAGTTTCTGTTCGAGATACAAAACGCTTCCATCAAGACCAAAACATTAACGAAGTGATAGGCGCCATTCCCACTTGGGATGCTTCTCCCGATGACCGTGTGAGTGAAGCGCGGGTTGTTTTGGAGCGCGCTAAGTTATGGGCCGCAGGTTTTCGTCCGGCCTTTCCCCGTCAATGGAAACAAGGCGCCGTCTCTTATCTACGCGATTCAAAGGGCAGATTGGTCAGGTATATTCGGCGCGGCGGCAGCTCTTATTGCTATGAAGAAACCTCGCGCGGCGACCGATTGCGCTATGCCCGCATCACAGGCCAAAACCGCACCGATATTGGTTCACCGGTGATGATTGATGGCTGGGTAGCGTATGACAAACAAAGCCCGATAGGTCTTAATCCGAACAACTGGTATTGCCTGTTTCCCGGCGCGCCGCCAGCCACAGGATTTACAATCACCGAGCTTCCCACTGATGCCTACATCAACGGCACGCGGCGCAGCGATCAATATGTTCTGTTAGAACTTGGCGGTCAGGGCAACGGCACTATTAGTTGGCGAACCCAGCAGCCTTTGGTCTCTGTGTTAACGGGCGCAAATCGTCATGACTTGAAGGCTCATAAAGCAACAGTGAATTTGCCGGCGCCAGTTTTGTTCGCCTTTAAACCGCCGGAAGCTATCACTGAAGGGGCTTTATTACCGCTTGGAAAATGGCCGCACCGAATGGTATCCAATGGACAGGCCGTGGGGCAAGCAGCAGTTCATAGCGAGGTGCCGCGCGAGTTAGAGTTGAATGGGCAAAAACGAAACGGCTACCAGGTTATCCCACCTCTGGGCGGCGTAGGTTCCGAGCACTCCATTGATGGTTTCGTTCGGTTACCGAACGATCCAAAGATTGCACTCAAAACCAGTTTGGGCCGTTATGGTGGCTCAGGAGATGGTGTGAACTTCGTGGTGCGTGTCAACGGCCAGGAGATATGGCGGCGCTTTTCTGAAAGCAAAGCCGGTTGGGAAGATGTGGCTATTCCTCTTGGCGCTTTCGCCGGTCAGGATGTAGTGCTTAGCTTAGCTGTAGACTGCGGCCCCAGTGGCTTTAACACCAGCAACGACGAAGCACTATGGGGAGAAGCCAAGGTTGATTAATGTAAATGAGTGTCTCGTTTAGACACCTTTGCCTCAACGCTATCACAGCCGTTTAGCAAGATTGGCTACAACAACAATCAATTCCGCAGGTTCAATAGGCTTGGGCAG
>DASWNL010000196.1:0-12716 GCA_036399215.1 Abditibacteriaceae bacterium | reverse complement strand
CAGCACCATGCAAAATCGCTCAAATATCCAATACAACCAAAAGCGCGCCGGGAATTTCTTGGTGCGCTTTTGGTTTTATTCACATCATCATTTATATTTCGTCATATCCCAATAATAATCTACGCGGCGGAACCCAGGCGATAAATTTGATAACCGGCTTTTCTAAGAGTCTCAGCAAGTTTTCTCACGGGTTGGCGATTATCTTCTTTTTGTTGTTCGTTTAAGTCATTCCACGCTTTATAATAAACGTTGTTTTTATTCTTTTCATGTTGCGCTTCGCTCCTGCGAGCGGCCTGGGTTTTTGAATCGAACCATCGCTCATGCTCCATTTGCGCCATGATTTCAATTTCTTCTTCGGTAAAGTTAAAAGGCACTGTCTTCTTACTGCCGAGTGGATGAACCTCGCACCCGATGGCACTTAATCTTTTTTCGATGAAATCTGCGGCACGCAAATTTTCTTGTTGCTCTTGAAAAGTTAGTTGCTCCCATATTTGGCCATCCTTTTCCTGACGGTATTGCTCGTGAATCGCTTTTGCGAGCAACTCGATGGAGTGGCTTAAAGGCAAGTTGGCATTACAGGTTTCAGAAGGCACGACGAAAATTTTCGGTTCCGCCTGGCTTGGCAGCCAGTTATGTAAGAGCGAAGTCAATCCGCCTTCTGCTTGCAAGCACAAAACGACCTGACTTTTTTCGCCTAACCAATGGTGCAACTGCAAACCCGCTGAAAATGTTAAATGATCTTCCTCCAAACAAACGTAAGCCACTGTTGGCAAGACATTATCTTTATTGGCTTCAAGCCAGGCGCCACTTCTCCACACGGGGTCTTGGACATCGAGATCGAGCGGCATTAATTTCAGACTTGAAACCTCGCCAAGCGATTGAACCAGCTTCGTGGCCTGAGGGGCGACAAGCGTTACTTGCATTTCGTGGCTGCACCAGCGAATTAAAATACGCTCCAACAAATTCTGGCCGAGCAGACCCAAGCCAACGATTAATACGTGAGGTTTCGCCGCTGTATCAAACGGATGGCGAATCAGTAAAGCTCGCGCGGCGCTATCGTAGATATTAAAAACTTGCAAGCGAAACAAGTCTTGCTGCTTTTCGGCGATTAACTTGTTTTCCAGCAAATCGCGCAGGTTGTCATCGGCTAAATGCACAACGCATAAAAGTGAATTTTCTCGCTGAACCTTATGGCTGTCTCGCTTTGCCAAATCGCGTATTAACTCGCGTGTTTGGGCAATGATTCCGGCATTAGTGCTGTCCTTATCGCAAACCGCAATTAAATATTTTGCATAGCGCACGCGCGCTTTGGCTAAGGCGTTTCTTTTTGTAGCATCGCCTTTCAATACAAAAATGTCTTTGGCCCGGCAATCGGTTATCGCAGGATGGTTTTCGTTGGCTTCGATAACTACAACTTTTTGCCCGTCCTGGCGAAACGATTCGGCCAGCAGACGGCCTTTTTCGCTTAAGCCGCAGATAACGACATGATTATTAAGACGGCTCAGGTAGTAATCTTGAATTTCATCTCTAAAAACAACTAAAGCACCCTGCAAAGCGGTAACAAACGCCATCAAAGGCGCCATCCAGCCTGCCAGGCGCAGTTCCCAGCCCACGCCAACGCCTTCAATGGGATTGAAAGTAAACAGCATGAACGCCAGATACAGATTATCCAGCGGCTGGCGTCCCCCCTCAGTGATGAGGCTTTGCTTTTGATAACCCCAATAGCCCAAACCCAGAGCCACAACCCACAAAATGCCGATGACAGGCCAGCGATACTCTGCCCACCAGGCCGCCATTTGCTCGCGTGCTGATTCTTTGTGATTTTCGCGGGAGAAATTCTCTTCAACCAACATTTTTATCAGGCTTTTTCGATGCGGTAACCCAAAGCGATCATGGTTTTCAAAGTTTGCAGCGCCGTATTGCGGTCGTAATCTTTTTCGGATTCCGATAGTTGCTCGTAAGGCACCAGCGAGGGATGTTCTTTTTGGGCGTCGTCGCGCTGCGGGCCATAACGCCAGCCTTCGCTCACGCGGCCCTGTGCCCATACTTCGTGGATATTTCGCGCCAGTTTTTCGGTCAGTTCTAAAATCGCATCGTCCAGCGCAATGTTTTCGGTTGGCAAAGGAGAAGGCCGGTAGTCTTGCATGATTTTTATTTATTTTTGCGGCGCAACGCGCCCAACAAGCCACCGATTTTCTTGGTGTAAGAAAGCCCGGTGCCGAATAAGCCAATGGTGGCGTGCGTGCCGGTTCGCGTGTTGGAAGAAATTCGCGCGCCTTTGCGCCCAATCGAAACGCCGATGGATTTGAGGCCGATATTCAGGCGCACGCCGGGCGCGACTTTAAGGGTTTTCTGAAAGCGCCAGCCCATAACTTTTCCTTAATCCGTTTTGATGCGGCACAGCAGGTTGATGATCGCTTTGGTCTTCTCAAGAGGCAAATCATTCGGGCGCCAGCTTATACCTTTGATGCCCTCAGCGCTCAGCAATTCCGACACTTGTTCTTTTTCTCTTTTGGTATATCTTTGAGTGCGCGTTTGAATCGTCCATTGCGTGCCGCGCGTGGGAAACATCCAAATGAGAGGCCTTTCGTTGCGGTCTTTGAGTGAAAAGCCCTTGCTGCCCCACTCAATGGTAATCTTGCGCGGATTCGATTGGCAGTAATCCAAAATCTGCGTGAAATACTCGCGGTCTTCCTCGTTGCACGCTGCTAAAAAATCGCCGCGATTGATTTTGCGCGTGTAATCGAATTTCTCTGGCGCCGCTTCAATAAGTTCAGCATTTGGTTCAACATCCGGTGCTTCATCAGGAACCGTGTCCATGACAACGTTCTTGCTTTCTTCACTCACCTTTTGAACTGGCGGCGCACTTTCGAGCCGTGTGATTTGAGGCTCTGGCGCGTCTATGGAAGTGGCGGCATTCACTTGTTCTGGCAAATAACGTTTCACGGCTGCAATCAGACGTTGCAAATTTGTTTCGGTCAGTCCGTCCAAAGCAGAAAGCCATTGACATCGAATGAGGCGATACTCCATTGATGCAGAGGGGGTGGCACCCTCAATACGTAAAGGAACAATTGCTTTGCGCTTACTGGCTGCCAAAGCAAGTTCAGTTTTCACGTCATCTGATTCATTTGAATGAGATGCAAACAATAGCAACAACACTTTGCAAGCACTTATGGCCTCAACAATCTTACCATCGTAATCCTGACCAATGTGGATGTCACGGGTCGCAATCCAACAGCGAACGCCATTGTTTTCGAGAAAGTCACAAGCTTTATCAGCAACGTCTTGGTTCTCCGTTGCATAGCTAATAAAAACGTCGTGGTTCACATTAATCTCCTTGTCTATACTGGTGGAAGCAGCGTGGTTTTACCGCGAATTAGTGACACGCGGCAGCTTTTCACGCCCGCAGTTTCACCAGCAAGTCTTTGGTTTCAACGGCATCGCCGACCTGGGCGTGGATGGCTTCGACTACACCGTTGGCAGGAGCGTTAATCGTTGTATACATTTTCATCGCTTCCAGCGTGACGAGCTTTTCGCCTTTGGTGACTTTGCTTCCCACGCTAACAGCCAGCGATGTGACCATGCCGGGGATGGGCGCCGCCACTTGCAAGGGGTCATTCGGGTCGGCTTGCAGGCGCGGCGGCTTTTCGGCTTTGACCGATTTATCTTGAATGGTCGTGCTACGCGCCATGCCATTTAGTTCAAAGTTGACGACGCGCTTGCCTTCAACATCAACCGGGCCGACGTTGATCAGTTTGATGATTAAGGTTTTGCCTTCTTCGATGTCAATGGAGATTTCTTCGTCCGGTTGCAAGCCGTAGAAAAAGGCCGGTGTCGGCAAAACCGACACATCCGAATAATCGCGCGCGAAGCGTGCCCATTCGGTAAACACTTCGGGATACATCAGATAATCATAAAGGTCATCGTCCAAAGCTTTACGTCCGATTTTGCTTTCGATTTCCTGTCGCACTTTTTCCAAATCCAGAGGCTTGAGTCCGGCGCCGGGCCGCTTGGTTAAAGGTTTCTTGTCGCCCAAAACCACCTTTTGCAATTTCTTGGGCCAGCCACCCATTGGTTGGCCCAATCCGCCCATCAGCATGTCAATGACCGATTCGGGAAAAGGCGTCGCACCCGGCTCCAGATTCAAAATGTCTTGCGGTTTAATGCCGCGCGTGATGCAAAACATCGCCATGTCGCCAACGACTTTGCTGCTGGGCGTGACTTTGACAATGTCGCCGAATAAGTCATTAACTTCGCGATAAGTGCGCGCGATTTCGGGCCAGCGCTGCGAAAGCCCCATCGCCGCGGCTTGCTCTTTCAAGTTGGTGTATTGCCCGCCGGGCATTTCGTGCAAATAGACTTCGGCAGTCCCTGCGCGCGGCGCGGTATCGAATGGCCTGTAATAAGGCAGGACGTTTTCCCAGTAGTCAGAAAATTCATCCAGCGCCGCTAAATCTAATTGTGTGTCGCGTGGCGTATGGTGCAAAGCCGCCACAACCGAATTGAGGTTAGGCTGCGAAGTGGAACCGGACATTGAAGACAGCGCCAAATCCACTATGTCCACACCGGCATCGCTGGCTTGCAGAACGCTGGCGGCATTGAGGCCACTGGTGTCATGGGTGTGAAAATGAATCGGCAGGCCGATCTCTTCTTTAAGGGCTTTCACAAGGACGTGTGCCGCATACGGGCGGCACAAGCCGGCCATGTCTTTGATAGCCAAAACATGCGCGCCCATGCGCTCCAACTCTTTGGCTAAGTCCACATAATATTGCAGCGAATACTTGCTGCGGTTGGGGTCGAGAATATCGCCTGTATAGCAAATTGCCGCTTCGCAGATGGCGTGCGTATCTTGCACGGCTTCCATCGCTACTTTGAGGTTAGGCAGATAGTTCAGCGAATCAAAGATGCGAAAAATATCCATGCCCGCTTCGGCTGAGTGTTTGACGAAACCGGCAACCACGTTATCAGGATAATTGGAGTAGCCAACGGCATTGCTGCCACGAAAGAGCATCTGAAAGCAGATATTGGGAATCTTCTCGCGCAAGTCGCGCAATCGTGCCCAGGGGTCTTCGCGCAAAAAGCGCATCGCCGTATCAAAGGTGGCACCGCCCCACATTTCCAGTGAATATAATTCCGGCGTGCGCCGCGCGATGGCATCGGCAATGAGCAGCATGTCATAGCTTCGCACTCGCGTTGCTAAAAGCGATTGATGCGCGTCACGCAAAGTTGTATCGGTGATGAGCAACTTTTCTTGATTGCACGTCCACTCGGCAAAGCCTTTGGGGCCTAAATCGAGCAATAGCTGGCGGGTGCCGGATGGCGGCTCTTGCTTGACATCGTAACGCGGCGCGGCCACAGCCGGCAAAATTGCATCAGGCTTGTAACCTTTCGAGTGCGGGTTGCCATTGACAATGGTTTCACCCAGAAAGTTGAGCAGTTTCGTGGCGCGGTCGCGGCGCGGCGTAAAGTTAAACAGCGAGGGTGTGGTATCAATCAGGGTTGTCGTAGCGTCGCCGCTGCGAAAGGTTTTGTGGTGAATGACGTTTTCCAGAAACGGAATATTCGTCTTCACACCACGAATGCGAAACTCGCGCAACGACCTGTCCATACGGCCCAGAGCTTCTTCAAAAGTGCGGCCCGATGCCGTCACTTTCACTAAGAGCGAATCATAAAACGGCGTGATCACCGCACCCGAAACGCCCATGCCACCATCAAGGCGAATGCCGTAACCGCCTGCCGAGCGATAGGCCAAAATCTTCCCGTAATCAGGCGTGAATTTATTGGCCGGGTCTTCGGTTGTGATGCGCGCCTGAACCGCAAAGCCGTTGCGCGGCACTTCGTTTTGCGCCGGCAAAGCGAGTTCTTTGCCGTGCAGTTCATAGCCTTGCGCGATCAGAATCTGCGAGCGCACCAAATCCACGCCGGTAATCACTTCGGTCACGGTATGCTCAACCTGGATGCGCGGGTTCATCTCGATGAAGAACCACTCGTTTTTATCCATGTCCAGCAAAAACTCAACGGTGCCGGCGTTGTTGTAGCCGATCTCGCGCGCTAAGTTGGCCGCTGCTTCGCAAAGCTCAAGGCGCACTTTTTCGTTTAAATCAACCGATGGCGCGATTTCAATCACTTTTTGATGGCGCCTTTGCACCGAGCAATCGCGCTCATGCAGGTGCATCGAATGGCCATGACGGTCGCCTAACACCTGCACTTCGATGTGCTTGGCGCGGGGAATGTATTTTTCGAGGAAAACTGACGCATCACCGAATGCTGCTAAGGCTTCGCCCTGCGCTTCATCGAGAAGCTGCTGTAATTTTTCGGCTTCGTTCACCACGCGCATTCCACGCCCGCCGCCACCCGCCGCCGCTTTGATAATTAAGGGAAAGCCGATTTTTTGCGCGGTTCGCAAAGCTTTGCGGCGGTCGGCAATAGCTTCGGGCGTGCCGGGCAAAGTCGGCACACCGATGCGCTCGGCTACAGCGCGCGCTGCGATTTTATCGCCCATCAGTTCCAACAGCTCAGGGCTGGGGCCAACGAAAACTATGCCGGCTTCCTCGCAGGCGCGGGCGAATTTCGCATTCTCCGACAAAAAACCATAGCCGGGATGAATGGCATCCACTTCTTTTTCTTTAGCTAAAGCGACGATGCTTTCAATATCGAGATAAGCCCCGACCGGGCCTTTGCCTTCGCCGACTTGATAGGCTTCATCGGCCTTGAAGCGATGCACACCAAAGCGGTCTTCCTGCGCGTAAATGGCAACAGTGCGCAGCCCAAGTTCGGTGGCGGCGCGCATCACACGAATAGCAATCTCGCCGCGATTGGCGACCAGCAGTTTCTTGAAAGGACGAATAGAGGCAGCAGTCTTAGCAGACAAAGGAACTTCTCCTGAAAAACGAGGGTAAATGAAATCAGATTCAGATTAGCAGAAATGTTTACTCTGCGCTAAAAACGCAGAGCGACAAGCAAACCCGGCACACGTCGCGCGCCCGATGGCGGCGTTGAAGTTGCTTCGCCATTTGCCCACCAGCGCAAATACTTTTCTCCACCGGGCGAGCAATCGAAACGGCCATCCGGCGTTGTTACCAGCCAATCGAGCGAAATTTCGTCTTTCGCGCGATGCACAGCTAAGATTTCTAAATCAGCCATTAGTTTTTGCTCGTTCACGTTCCATAAGTGCAACGCTAAGCCATCGGAAGTAACAACCGTTTCGTTATTCAGCCAGGCAAAAGGCAAAGGCAAGCCCGAATAAATCGGCAAGGCGCCTTTGCCTTTGCCGGTTGCCACATCCCAAAAGCGCACTGTTGAAACCGGCGTTGCCGAGGGCGAAATTTTGCCTCCCCGGCTCACCAACTGCGTATAGCCACTCGTCATCAAGGTTTTGCCGTCCGGTGAAAAAGCCAAAGCCGTCGGCTGATAATTATCCACCGTTGCAAAGCGTCGGATGAGCTTGCCCGTCGCGCCCTCATAAAGCGCCAGATAAGCATTCCCGCGTCTCCCATTTGTCTGAGTCTGGTTGCCCACAACAGCCAATAACGCGCCCTGTGGCGCGAATTCCAAAGACATCCACTCCACCGGAAAAGCGCCTCGCAACGCCCGCGTGATGCGGGCCGTGCGGACATTCCAAATCAAGAGTCTGTTGGATGAATCTTCGAAGGTTGCCAGCAACTTCCCATCACCAGAAAATGTCCCGCTGGAAATATATTCCAATGCGTCTGCTCCATACGGCTCCTGCTCGACTATTTCAGCGGCCTTTCCCGTCCGTATGTCGAAAAACCCGCCGTTTTGCAAAAGCAATCGGCTGTCGCGCGAAAACCGCAAGACATTCCAGCCAACCAACTTGCGACCTTTCTGTGGCACGGGCTTCGTAATGTCCCACAAATGTGAGGCGGCGAGTCGTTGGCCGTCAGAACTCAACTCAAGAGTCCGTCCGTGTCTTTCATTGGGCACGCCACGCACAATGCCGCTTTGCACATTCCACAATGCGCAAAATTGGTTGAGTGAAACGGCGGCAATGTTATGCTTAGCTGCGCTTACATCTTCGATAAAATCCTTATGCGCTGCTATGCGCCAAACTTCACGCCATGTTCCGGCTTTTTCATCCAATCGCCAACCACGCAGTGATAAGGCTGCTCGAAAGGAGTTACTATTATTCGCCGGACTATAGGTCAGGGCCAAAAGCCATTGCCCGTCGCGGGAAAGCGCAACATCTTGAATGCGCTCAATTGCTTTGCTTAGAGTAATTTGTGCAAGGGGTGCCGGGGCTGCTTTGTTACGCAATTTTAAAATGCGTTCTTGAAACTCGACTACCCATTCGCCATTCGCTGACTGGGCTAAAGGGCGTTTAGCATTAAAGTTAGCTTCTCGGCCTATCGAGGAGTCTTTTACCCAATCGGGCAAAGTGCCCGGCACCTCTTCGCCGTTGCGATGCCACGCTTTCAAAAACTTGTAATCTTCTCCCCAGGTGACGACAGCAAACTGCGACCCATCAGGCGACCAGGCGGCGACGGCGTAGCTGGCGAAGTAACCATCCAGTTCTTTTATTAAGCGTCCGCCGGGCACTTCCCACAGGCACACTTCGCCACGCTCGGTCTCACGCAGAATATCACCTGCGCCTGCGGTCACCAAAAGCGCACTGTCGGGCGAAAAGGCCAGGCCTTTGATAAAAGCCTGGCCAGTGCGCCAGCTTTTCATCAAGCGGCCACTGTCAGCCTCGAATAACCCGACAACGCCTTGCGGAATTCCATATTTAAAAGTTAACCCACCAGCGGCTAAAAGCTTTCCATCGGGCGACCAGGCGGCGGCTACCAGACGAGCATCTTCCGCCTTCAAATCCCAAAGGCGTGTGCCGGTTGCTGTTTCAAACACGGCGTTGCCACAAGTAAAACGCTTTTCATCAGGCGAGAGAACAACCGCTCTAGTCTCCGGCCATAAGCCACGTCGCACGATGATTCCAGGGGTCTTAGCCCACGTCTTCTGAGTGGAACTTACACTGATGCATAAATAAAAACACAGCAAGCTGGTGAAAGCACCGGTGAAAGCAGATGATAGTTTCATAGTTAAATCATAGCCCGCCGCTAATTCTGCGAGTTCTCCACTTCTACAAACAAAAATACCGCGACACAAGGGTGTCACGGTATTTTTATTTTGTTGTGAATTTAATTCACATAAACGAACTCATTGGCGAAGATAAGACCCTGGACATACATTTCCCACGGGTTGAGCGGGGTGCGGTCGATTTTGACGCCATCGTTTTTGAGGGCCGCGAACTTGTTGCCGGACATGGCTTTCATGGCTTCGCTTTCGTTCATCATTTCCATCGCCGAGCCGGCTCCCATCGCGCCATTCATCGCCGGTTTGGGTTTCTCTTTTGCTTCCGGCTTTTTAGCGTCAGGCTTTTTGTCCCACTTGCCGTTCTTCGGGTCTTTGGCATCTTTAGCGTCTTTGCCTGTGGCGCCGGCGCTACGCTGTTCAACGAGTTGAGTAGCGTAACCGATAAAATCGCTGCCAAGTTGCAATTCGTCCGCGCTGGGGGCACGCTGGAACAGCGCCTGATAAATCGCCTTGACTCGCTCTTCGCCTTCAACACCGGCCACATCGCGGCGTGCTACAACTTGGCGCGCTACGTCAATCGGCAACGGGTTATTCATGAAGAATAAAGCCTGCTGCGGCACGATGGTGCTGATGCGTTGCGAGTTCGCCATTTCCGGGTCGGCAAAGTCGAACTGCGTCATCAAATCCGAAAGGTTAGCGCGGTCTACATAACCGTAAACACTGCGGCGATACGAAACCGGCTCCTCAGTGATATTAACCGGCGGCCCACCCATCTTGTTGTCCATTTTGCCGGTCAGTTGCAGCATCGAATCACGGATGGATTCAAAATCCAGGCGGCGCATGTTGGCCCGCCATAACAAGCGATTGGCCGGGTCAACCTGTTCGCCTTCAAAGCGCGAATCGCTGGATTGCTGATAAGCCTGCGATGTCAAAATCAAGCGGGTCAGTTTCTTGGTGCTCCAACTGTTTTCCACAAACCAGGTTGACAGATAATCGAGCAGTTCGGGGTTGGCTGGCGGCAAGCTCATGTTGCCCAGATCATCTGGTGTGGGAATAAAGCCTTCGGCAAAATGATGCATCCAGATGCGATTGACGGCCACGCGCGGCGTTAAGGGGTTTTTGGGGTCAACGATGGCGTTTGCCAATTCCAGGCGCCCGCTGCCTTCTTTAAACGGTTTGCGATCCGGCCCGGACACCACTTCCAAAAACTGGCGCGGCACGACCGGGCCTTTGCGGAAGCGTTCGCCGCGCACATAAATGTAGCTGTCGCGCGGGTTTGGCGAATCGTTGATGGCCATCGCGCCGGGAATAGTGCCCTGATCGGCCAAACGCAAGGTGTTAATAGCCGCAAACTTCAAGCGATTAGCACTTTCGTCAATGGCTATCGCCGATTGCCACGGCTCTTCAACGCCGTCACGCGAAGTGAAATAACGATACTGCTGCGTAGCCGTGGCAATGTTATCGGCGTGCGGAATGTAAAACGGCGTATGCAGCAGTTGCGCCATTGATTTATCTACGGGCATTTCCGTTTTGCCTGATGTCATGCGCGCCTCGAAAAAGGCCTCGCTTTCCACCTGCGCCCGTGCGAACAGTTCAACGTAGGCTTTGGCGACTTCCACCAGAGATTGCGGCTTCAAATCTTTGAGCGTTTCCACAACCAGCGGATTAAAGCCCTTCTTGGTATCGGCCATAAACTTCGGCATGGTTTCGACCCATTTTTGCGCGAAGTTGTCGGCTGGCAGGCGCGAAGCCTGGAAGAACGGGCCAAGCACGGGATGATTGGGGTTGTAACGCAGCGAATCGAACATTTCGCGCTCACGGTCGGGGTTGATGCCGTATTCGCGTTGATAATCGCCGCGTTTGGGGTCGCGTCCCGATGTGACTTCCAACATCAAATAGCCTTCGGTCTTGTCACGGAACAGCTTGGATTTCTCTTTGAGGATGACAAATATCGCCTTGCGATTTTCCAATTCCAAATCGGCCAACTTCAAGGCAAATTCCACGCGCTGGCGCTGCGCCTTTTCGGGATCATCCGCAACAAACTGCAACTCCGGTTTTTGATACGGCTCGTCCAGCGAATTGAAAACGCCGTGCAAAGCATAGTAATCGGCAGTCGGAATCGGGTCGAATTTGTGATCGTGGCAGCGCGCGCAGGAAACCGTCAGGCCCATCGTGGCTTTGGTTACTGTATCAATGCGCTCGTCAATAGTGTCGTCGTTGTTCTCGAAACGCTTGCCGACCGTGATAAAACCAAGAGCCGCTAAGCGTGGGTCATCTTTTTTAATATCCGGCAGGCGGTCAGCGGCGAGTTGCTCGATGATGAACTTGTTATAAGGCTTATCCTCGTTGAAAGACTTGATAACATAATCGCGATATGTCCAGGCATAGGGAAAACGATAATCTTCCAGGCGATCCCGGCCATTGTCTTCCAAGTTGCCGCGCGTATCGGAATAGCGCGCCGAATCGAGCCAGTGACGGCCCCAACGCTCGCCATAACGCGGACTTTGCAAAAGGCGATCTACCACTTTCTCCCAGGCATTGGGATCGGTGTCGCTCACAAACGATTTAACTTCCATCGTCGTCGGTGGCAGGCCGGTGAGATCATAGGTTACGCGGCGAATTAGAACTTCTTTGGAAGCGCGTGGGCTGGGCAAAAGCTGACGCTCGGCCATTTTCGCCAACAAGAATTTATCAATCGGGTTTTTCGTCCAACTTAAGAGTTCCTGGTCACTCTCGAACTTCTTGACATCCGGCGGAGCCACTTTTTTAAGAGGCTGAAATGCCCACCACTTGCGCGCTTTAGGCGTCATGCCGGTTAAAACCGGCTTGCCGCTTTCGTCTGCTTTTTCCGAACGGGGGTCGGGTGCGCCCATTTGAATCCACTGCTTAAAAAGCTCGATGGTTTCATTAGGCAGTTTGCCGGCGGGCGGCATCTGCATATCATCGTGCTGATAAGTAATGGCCTTGTAAAGCAGGCTTTCATCCGGCTTGCCGGCAATAACTGCCGGGCCGGTGCCGCCACCGCGCGCCAAAGCTTCGCGCGAATCTACCAATAACCCAGCTTTGGCTTTGCCCGACTTGGTCGAATGGCACGAATAGCACTTGTCCGAAAGCACCGGACGAATGTGCTTTTCAAAAAACTCCAAGCCTTTGGGGTCAATTTTAGGCTCAGCTTCGGCTGCAAAAACAGAAGAGGCTAAAGCAAGAGGAGCTAATAACGAAAGAAAAACGGAAGAGCGCATAGAACACCTTCGGTGAGTTAGGAGTTAAAAGTTAAGAGTTTTGAGTTGTTTAATTAACTCAAAACTCTTAATTCAAAACCAAAACTTAATTAAGCAATCACGTCGGAAACGATCTTGCCGTAGTTATCGGTCAGGCGGAAATCGCGACCATTGTAACGATAGGTCAGTTTGGTGTGGTCGAAACCGAGGATGCGCAGAATGGTGGCGTGCAAATCATGCACAGTGACGGGGTTTTCGGCCACGTCCATTCCGATGTCATCGGTTTTGCCGTAAGCATAGCCGCCTTTGACGCCGCCGCCGGCCATCCAGGTGCAGAAAGCGCGCGAATGGTGATCGCGGCCTGAACCATCGCCGACACGACCATTGGTGCCCGGTGTGCGGCCAAATTCGCCGCCCCAGATGACTAAGGTTTCTTCGAGTAAGCCC
>DASWNL010000195.1:0-1659 GCA_036399215.1 Abditibacteriaceae bacterium | reverse complement strand
TTATAGCGGATAACGAATGAAAGGCTACATATTTGACTGCCTATAGTCATTCCCGCGCAGGCGGGAATCCATACCTTTGCCTGTTGGCAGGATTTTACAGCAAGATACCAGCACTCTCACTTATGGATTCCCGCCTGCGCGGGAATGACACGCCTAACCTGTAGCCTCTAATCCATTACGCGCTATAGGCACGATCCAAACATAGAATATGCTGATATTGAAGCATTATTAAAACCCCATCAAGTTTTACCGGGCGCTCAATTCTTCTATGGAGCCACATGGATCGAATCGCTTTCATTTGATGCTTGGGTGAGTGCTTGGCTTGAAAGTGAAGACCTTTTCCAAACAAGAAAACCTAATGCTTCAACGTAACTCACGAAACAAATCCCAGGAGACTTAAAACCTCCGATTCGGGCGTGGCAGCGACATTGAATTATTCATTTGCAGCCATTCCAACGCTAATAATAAATCTTGACCATCATCGCAGTATTTGCCTCCAACTTCTTTCAATGCGGCGGTGCAATCTTGCGCGTGACGGCCCAGCGTCGCCCACGACTTGCGCGTGCCAGGCGCGTTTTTTTGCAGCATTTGGAGCGCCCAATCAGAGTCAACGCCCGCTTCAATAAAGCGCGCGGCTTGGGGCCAATTAATCAGTGTCTCGGCCTCAGCAAAGGGTGCTAATCGCTCGGCTGCGCGCAGCATCCAGGGTAAGAAAACTTCGAGCACGTGGCGCGAGAAATCCACAAATTTATCCAATTCATTCTGCCAACTGGCGGCGGCTTGCTCACGCGATGCTTCGCCTTCAACCCACTCGTCAATATTTATCTGTCGCGATGAACGCTGCGTGAATGGTAAAGTGCGAAAAATGGATGCCGGGCTTTCGCCGCGCAGCCACAGTTGCAAGACCATTTCAAAATCCCCTGGCTTCACGCAAAAGCGGCTGCGTCTCGAAAGCAAAACGTTTTTCAAATCGGCGTGCGATTGTTCCGGGCAAGTGCCCAAAGCACGTAGCAGTTGAGCGCTGATAAACGCAATGCGATGTGTTTGGTTTTGTGGCAAAGCCGCGCTTTTTAGAGATTGCAGAGTGCTTATCAACAGCCGGCAAGTTGTAAGCGATAACTCACTCTCATTGGCAGCACGGCCTAAATCAGAAAGACGCCAAACACCATTTTCCTCGCATTCGGCAAAGCCGCCTTCTCGCAATTCGCGGGCGATAGTTTTCATTTCGTCCTGCATACCGATGCCAAGCCGTGTGGCATAACAGCGTGCTATAAAGTTTTCGGTTAGATCAGGCACGCCTTCATTTTCGGCGATAACCGCCAAAAACTGTGAGGCTAAAGTAGCACGCAGCAATTCAACATATGGCGTAGCCTCTCGTAGCTTTTCGTAAGTGCTGCTCACTTCCGCAGTCAGCGGTGCGAAAAAACTTTTTTCCTGCCAGGCGCGCCGCACTTGGGGAGCGGTAAATTCACTACTGCCCAAAGGATTATCAAGAATGATTGTATCGCCTTCGGTAAAGGCTCCGGCGCGGCCACAACGCCCGGCGATGTTGCGAAAAAGCGCTGGAGCCAAAGGGCGTTGGCCGTTATCACTCCAATGCAGCCAGTCCACCAAAATCGTAGCGCGAAACGGAAAATCAGCGCCTTCCGCCAGTGTCGT
>DASWNL010000194.1:0-4907 GCA_036399215.1 Abditibacteriaceae bacterium | reverse complement strand
GGCCAAGAAAAACGTGGTAGCCGCTATCGAAAACGTAGCCAGGCGCCTGGGCAATACACCTTCGGTATGCCGCAAATGTTACGTGCATCCAGCCGTGGTGGACTCGTATCTGGATGGCACTTTGCTGGAAACCTTAGGCGAAGACGCACGCAACGAATTGCGTGATCATTTGAAAGAATTGCCGCCTGAAGAAGCGGCGGTGCTGGCACTTTTACAAAAGAAACTCGAATCAAATGCAGCGAAGTAGTCGTTTTCTCTCCGAACCTGTCAACAGCTCTATCAAGAAATTTCTCAAGCATCCTGAAAAACAGCAGAAACCGTTTTATTTTTTCGCAATTTTTGAATAGCCTGACGCTCGATCTGGCGCACGCGCTCACGTGTCAAGGAGATGCGGTTCGCAACGGCGTCCAAAGTGAGTCGCGGATCGCCATCTAAGCCGTAACGCAGATTCAAAATTTCAGCTTCCCGCGGCTTGAGTTCCTGCATGGCATGGCGAAGCGCACGACTCATCCGGGTGCGATTTACACTTTCCAGGGCGGATTCAAGTGGAGAGGCGGAGGTGTCTTCCAGGTAATCCTCCAGCGTAGTCAAACCATACTCTTCATAGATTACGGTATCTAATGAAGTCGTATCGTGATTTTGAGCAGTTAGTGCTTGAACCTGCTCCAACTCACAGCCAATGTGCATCGCCACTTCCCAGTTTTCCGGCTCTCGCTCCAGGCTTTGTGTCAACAGGTGCCGTGTATGCTCGACACGTTTCACACTTTCGGCAACGTGGGTTGGCAGACGGATCATGCGGCCCGTATCGGTAATCGCCCGCATGATGCCTTGCCGAATCCAATAGGTAGCATATGTAGAAAAGCGATAGCCGCGCTCGTGATCATACTTGCGAACCGCTTTCATTAAGCCGATAGTGCCTTCTTGAATTAAATCGCTCAAGGATAGCGAGGGGCCTGCATAACGCTGGCAGCGCCGGGCAATGGAAACCACCAAACGCAGGTTACACTCGACCATCTGCCGGTAGGCGTCCTCATCACCTTCGCGCACGCGGGCCGCCAGGGAGTCCTGCTCTTCCGGGTTTAACAATGGGAATTGGTCGATTTGACGCCAGCACCATGCTAAAGCGTCATGCGAAAACGCAGCACCATCGGCTGTGCCGTGAACCGGTTGATGGATTTCCCGCTCAATTTCACCCTCAATTGGTGACTCATGATGGGGAGTAGAATTCGCTTTACGCTTTGGCATCTCTCACCTTGATAAGTAAGTTATCAAGGGAAGCGTAACAACAGCATTACAAAAGATGTAAATTGGCTGGGATTGATTTTAACCTTGAGGCTATACGACTACATGAATTAATCAGAATTGGTAGAGGAATTAACAGGGTCTTCCACCCACCAGAAACCGCTGGTCGAAACTTCTTTTTTCCAGATTGGAACACGAGCTTTGACTTCATCTACGGCCCACCAACAAGCCGCAAAGGCTTCTTTGCGATGGGGAGCGGCTACTGCCACCACGATGCTGGCCTGCCCTACTTCTAAAAGTCCAATGCGGTGCGCCATTGCACAAGGCACGCCCCAACGCTCGCGCACCTCATTAGCAATGCGCCGCATCTCCGCTTCAGCCATTGGTTTATAGGCCGTATATTCGAGGTGAAGGATTGAATGGCCCTGTGCGTTGTCGCGCACAGTTCCGACGAAGGTCGCCAGGGCGCCCATACCCCCGCCCAATTCATCCGATACGGCTTGAGAAACAGCTTCAATGGGCAATTCGGATTCAACAATTTCTATCATACGGAAATTTCAGCCGCCGGCCACGGGAGGAATGAACGCGATCTCATCTACAGGCCGCACTTTCGTATCGTTAGTGGCATAGGCCTGATTCACGGCAATTTTCGTGTGGGCCAACCAAGGTTTTAACTGGGGGAACTGAGCCGCGCACCCCGCTACTAAATCTTGAACCGTTACTTCACCCTGAGCCAAATTGACCACGATAGAATCACCGGCTTTCTCACGCAACATGGCAAACAGCAGAATCTTGTATGAATGCAAGGTTGGCTTGTCTTCCATTGATTCTTTTAAGAGGCTATTAAAGTTGCGCTGCCACTACCTGGCAAATTGCGCCAGGCGACATTAACTTCGTCATTTCGGCTAAGTGAGCCTTGAGGTAGGGCCAAGATTACGCTCATTCCCATCCGTTTAGCACTGGTTACACTGGTGAGCGTGCCGTTCACCTGAACTTGAAAATTACTGGTCTTTGCAGCGGCTTCCGGCAATTCATCGGCAAAATTTAACGTAATGCTCTGTCGCTGTGAATCGGCTTCTCCACTGGAAAAAAGGGGTGCTTCTCTTTGGAGACTCTGGCTATAAGTTAAGCTCTGTTGGCTATTAGCACCAGAAATGGCCCAGGTGCCGAACTGCTCAAAATTATCAATCAGATTGCCCCGGTCACGGCAGAACAGAAAAATGTTCTGCGTGGTGCCTATATACGAAGCAGACGCAAGGGAAATGGCCCAATTCACCACGATATTATTTTCAGAGCGTGATACGAAAGTTTCAGCAACATGCAACTTGCCACGATTATTACTAAGCGTGATGTTGGAGCCGGGCGCTACACCGCCGATATAAGCCGTTCCGGCGTCGTTAATTAAATATAGCTTATTGGCCTGGACATCATAGAAAACTTGCAGGCCGGAGACAGGATTAGCGCCAATGCGCACAATCGTCTGCGACAAGTTATTGGCCCCGTTTCCATCGCTATAAACGGTGACCAAAGTGCGCGAAGAGTTCAATTGTGACACCTGGGAAGATGGATTGAGACTAAGGTTCACAGGCGCTAAATTGCTGCCCACTGTCCATGAACCTTTAACTTCAAAGGGATCAAGCAAATTGCCGCGGTCACGACAGAACATAAAGATATTCTGCTTGGTGCCCGCCCAGGGCGCATTGGTAACAGCAATGCTCCATTTTATCGTCAGTGAGTTCCCATTGCGTGTAACAGTTGTGTTAGCGCAATCGAGAGTGCCGCGCACATTGGTGAGGATACTATTGCTGCCCGGCGCAACACCACCCAGATAACCGTTGGCGTTATCATTGAGCAAAAACAGCTTATTGCTAAGTTGGTCGTAGTAAACCTGCACACAATCGGAAAACGCGGTGCCGATGCGCAGGGTCACCTGAGACAAACTGTTGGCGCCATTGGCATCGCTATAAACCGTGGTCAAATCCCTGGCAACTCCCAGGTTCGCCGTTATTGCTGTAGGCGATAGGCTGGCATTCACCGGGGCTACGTTGCCTGTAATCGTCCAGGTGCCAAAAGCCTCAAAATTATCAATCAAATTGGCTTTGTCCCTGGTGAACAGGAAGCAATTCAAGCGCAAGCCGGATAATTCGGTAGTGGCCGCGATTCGCCAGGCGATGGTAATGGTATTACCTGTTTTCGTCACCGTTGTATTGGCGCAATCGAGTGAGCCGCGACTATTGGAAATAACGTTGTTGCTGCCCGGCGCGAAGCCTCCTAAGAAGCCTGTGCCTGCGTCGTTCAAAAAGAACAACAGGTTATTGGTAGCTGCATAAAAACAGCGGATGCCGCCTACGCCGGAGGTATTGGTGTTAATCTGCAAAAAAGCCTGCGAAATGTCAGCATTGCCGTTCGGGTCGGAGTGAACGGTCGTAAAGGTGCGCGCCACACCGGGCGCATCGGTCGCAGCACGTGGCGTCAGACTCACATTGACCGGCGAATTGCCGTTATCATCATTGATAATCGTGATGACGCCGCGATTGTCGGAGAGAGTCGCCCCGGACGGAGCGCTTAAATCAAGAAAAAACGTTTCATCGGCCTCAGCATTGGTATCGCCTATTACCGGCACCAACACTGTGCGCGTGGTTTGGCCGGGCGTAAAGGTTAGAGAGCCATTTTGAGCCGTGAAATCGCTGCCGGCTGTTGCCGAGGCATTTGTTGTTGCAAAGTTCACCGAGACGTTAGTGGCACTGGCGGCAGAAAGCGTCAGAGTTACCAGAGCACCAGTGGTGCCGGTATTGCCTTCATTAACCGACACATCGCTGATAGAAATCGTTGGTGTCGGCACGACTGTTCCAAATCCCCAACCTAAGTCACGCAGGATGCCGGTCGTAACCGGGCCAATGGTGTGAGTATCCGCGCTGTCTCTGGGCGTCATCATTTCCTCATTGGCATTAGGCGCTGTGCCAGCCGGAGGTGGACTAAACGTTGTTTCATCCAGATGCGACACGCTGGAACCCGGTTGATAAGGATTAGGCGCAAAGAGTTTGGCGTTAAGATTTTTGTTGACCGCGCGCGTGTTGGTGCCGGAGAAAAATAAAGCATTGCTAATTAAAGCCGCCGCACGCTGGGCTTGTGTCTGATTGGCAATTAAAGTCGCGCTGGCTGCCGAACTGTTCGCCAGGTGCGCATCGTAGATGGATAAGTGCGAGAGCAAATAAGTCCCACTGGTATCTACAGTATCGAGAAAGCCAAGGCCGTGTCCCAATTCATGCAACGCGACACGAATAAAATCCACATCGCTGCCCGCCTGCAAATCGGTGCCGTAATAATAGTCTGTGCTGCCTAAAACTGTGCTATTGTCTACGTCGCTGTTGAAAGTTGCTGTGATGTCTACAAAGCCGGGGTCGAGGTCAACCTCGGCTAATTGGTTGGCTAAGGCTACGGCATAAAAGGTATCGGCACGCGGCGTCCCTTCCCAATTTTCAAAGAAGAATTCCGGCCCAGCCTGTCCTAAAGTCGCGGAATTTTCTGTGCCACCCAGCGGGTCAAAGAAGGCGTTGACATGCACATCCACTTTTAACTCCAACGTGGATGACCACTGCGAGGCAGCAGCTTCCATGGCATTGCGCCGCGCCGCGCCTAAAACCGGATCATTAAAGCCTTCGTTC
>DASWNL010000193.1:0-5577 GCA_036399215.1 Abditibacteriaceae bacterium | reverse complement strand
CCGTAACGTGGATAAACATTGACGAAACCACAAGCGCGGAACATATCACTTCGCAAATCGTTGCCCAATGGCACGCCCCCAAATAAAGTTTGGAACAAAGTTTTTATTCATGTCCTCAGAATTTCAATTTGAAGAACCAAGAGCGCCGCAAACTTCAGCAGCGCCGGAAACAATCTCAAATACTCCCCTGCCAATCCCCTCGCCTCTCACGCCCATTGTGCCATCGCTAAAACCCGATATTGCGCGGTGGCGACACGCGATGGCACTGGCGGTTTTGCTCGGATTCATGGTTTTCGTGGCTGTTGCGGGAGCCTTTACTAACAGTTTGCCTAAGGGTCAAATCCAACCGATGCTGCCTTCGACGGCACCTCAATTAATTAAGCTAAGTGCCTTGGAATTAGGAATATTTGGCATTTTATGGGGCGTGGCCTGGTTGTTTTCCCGTCCTTCCACTGACGATTTATTTCTGCGCTGGCGCGGCACCTGGGAAAATATAGTGCTGGGTTTGGGTTACTCGCTGGCCCTGCGCTTTGTGCCGGTTGTAGCAGTAGTTTTCTTAGCCGTGTTCGCTCTTTTGAGCGGCGTCAAGCCGGAAGATTTAACCGAATACATCAAAGGCCTTAGCCCGACACCGGAAAAGATGGTCAGCCTTAAAGCCTTAGAAAATGACCCGATTTATCGCTTTATAATGGTAACGTGGATGAGCTTTATCGTGGCCGGCTTGCGCGAAGAGTTGTGGCGCGTGGCCGTTATCGCCTCTTTCACCAAACTACTAACGCCGCGTTACTCAGAACGCGGCGTGCAAATTTTCGCCGTTGTAGTTTCTTCTCTATTCTTCGGCATGGCACATATCATTCAAGGGCCGTTAGCGATTGGATTAACCGCACTTATCGGCATGGCTTTAGGCGCCATTACCATCGCCCATCGCTCGATTTGGCCCGCCGTCATCGCCCACGGCGCCTTTGACGCGCTTTCATTTTTGCTCTTGCCGCTGGCGAAGAATATCAAGATGTAGTTTTAAGATTCACCACAAAGACACAAAGGACACTGAGCAATCACAAAGATTTTCAAGAGAAATCAAAAGCATTATGCCCTGAGTTCTCTCTTTCTTTTCTTTGTGATTGCTCAGTGTCCTTTGTGTCTTTGTGGTGAATAAAATTCTCAGCCCTGCAACGCCTTTTTGCGTAGCTCTTGCAGTTTTACAATCGCTTCCATTGGTGTGAGATTATCGGTGTCGAGCTTTTTCAATTCTTCGACGATGGGATGAACGGTCGCTTCTTCAAAGAGTGAAGGCTTTTGCGGTGCAGGCGCCGTAATGGATTGTGTTTCCACTTCCTGGCCACGCAAGCGCTCGCGGCTGAAAATGTCCAGCAGTTCTTTGGCCCTCGCGATAACCGGCGCGGGCAAACCTGCCAAGCGCGCCACTTGAATACCAAATGAGCGATCTGTGCCGCCGCGAATAATGCGCCGCAAAAAGATGATGTGGTCGCCGTCTTCTTTAACCGCAATGCGATAATTCTTAACGCGCGGCAGGCGTTCTTCCAGTTCGTTCAAGTGATGATAATGCGTGGCGAACAAGGTCTTGCAGCCGATTTCGTGCAGATGTTCGGCAACCGCCCAAGCAATCGAAAGCCCATCATAAGTTGAAGTTCCGCGTCCGACTTCGTCCAAAATCACCAGGCTGCGCGGCCCGGCGTTATTGAGAATATTAGCGGTTTCGTTCATCTCAACCGTAAAGGTGCTTTGCCCGGTTGCTAAATCATCTTGGGCGCCGACACGAGTAAAAATGCGGTCTGTTAATCCAATTTTGGCACTGCGCGCCGGCACGAACGAGCCAATCTGTGCCATGAGAACAATCAGCGCCACCTGACGCAAATAAGTGGATTTGCCGCTGGCATTGGGGCCGGTGATAATCAGCACTTGCTGCGACTGCGAATCCATTACGTTGTCGTTGGGCACAAACGGGTCATTAATCGCCGCTTCGACGACCGGATGGCGACCGCTGCGAATATCGAGAGTATCATCTTCCACTAATTCAGGCCGAATGTAATCGCGACGGGAAGCGACTTCGGCCAAGGCCGCATAAACATCCAGATGCGCCAAAGCGCGTGCTGTATCTAAAAGTGGCCCGGCCTGGCCCGCGACTACATTTCGCACCTGTTCAAAGAGCGTTTTCTCGCGCTCTTTACTGCGCTCTTCAGCACCTAAAATGAGGGCTTCTTTTTCTTTGAGTTCGGGAGTGACGAAGCGCTCGGCGTTGGTTGTGGTTTGCTTGCGCGTGTAGTCGGCGGGCGCGGCGTGCAGATTGGCTTTTGTGATTTCGATATAGTAGCCAAAGACCGAAGTAAAGCCAACTTTCAAACTCTTGATGCCGGTTCGGGCGCGTTCGCTTTCTTCGAGTTGCGCGATCCAACTTTTGCCTTCGCGCATCGCGGTTCGCATCTCATCCAATGATGGGTCGTAACCATCGCGAATCAAGTTGCCATCGCTCAAAACAGCGGGCGGCTCATCGGCTAAAGCAGCCGCTAAATGCTCCACCAACTCCGGTGTCGGATTGAGATGCTCACGCACGTTGGCTAAGGCCGCTGACTGGACGTTTTGCAAGGCCGAATCCAAGGCCGGCAAGGTCTGTAAAGCGTTGCGCAAAGCCACCAAATCGCGGGCATTACCCTGCCCGGTTACAGCGCGCGAAACAAGCCGTTCAATATCGGCCATGCCCTTCAATAAATCACGGGCATCACGGCGCAAGAGAATGTTATCAAGCAGTTCGCCAACGGCATCCTGACGACGCGCAATGGTATCTATGGAAAGCAACGGCTGCAAAATCCATTTGCGCAAAAGCCGCGCACCGGAGCCGGTTTGTGTGCCATCAAGCAGCGAAAACAAGGTTCCCCGGCTGGAGCCATCGCGCAGCGATTGCACCAATTCCAAATTGCGCCGCGTAGAGTTATCGAGCAGCATCCATTTACCTGCCGATAACACGCTGATGCGTCGCACATGACCCAAAGCGCCCAGTTGCGTTTCGCGTAGATAATCAAGAGCTAACGCCGCCGCTTCCTGCGCCAAATTCAACTCTTCTAAACCAAATCCACGCAATGAGGCGGTGCGAAAATGACTCAGTAACTTTTCGCGCGGTGTGCCGAAACCGGACGCATCAAAAGCTGTGGCGCGTAAGTTGAGGGCTTCGAGCATCGGCAAAAACCCGGAGCATTCGCGCAGCTTTTGCGGCACTAAAATCTCCGCCGGGCCATAGCGCAAAAGCTCCTCGCGCAACATCGCAAAACGCTGCGAAAAAGATTCGGCGGCCTGCGGCGTTTGGTCGGCATCAGCAGCGGTAACTAATCCTGAAACATGACCTTCCGGTTCACAAGCTTCATCCTTCCGCCTTCCGCCTTCATCCTTGGATTCCACTTCTCCCGCTAAGAACTCGCCCGTTGAAATATCCAGAAGCGCAAGGCCAAAGCGCGACAGGGAATTATCGCACGAGAGAGCCGCCAAATAGTTATTGGCCTGACCGGCGCCAACACTGGCTAAGAGAGCTTCTTCGATAACGGTGCCCGGCGTAAGCACGCGCACCACTTCGCGCTTGACGATGCCGCGCGCGTATTTGGGGTCTTCCACTTGATCGCAAACGGCTAAGCGGTAGCCTTTGCCCAGTAAAACCGCTATGTAGCGCTCAATGGCGTGATACGGCACACCGCACATCGGAATGGCATCCTCGCCTTTGTTCTTATCGCGTGCGGTTAAGGTGAGTTCGCATTCGCGCGCCACAGTGATGGCGTCATCGCCAAACATTTCATAGAAGTCGCCCATGCGAAACAGCAAAAGCACATCAGGATACTGGTCTTTGGCCCGTTGCCACTGGCGCATAACCGGCGTTAATTGAGATGAAGATAGAGAAGTCTTTTCAGCCATAATTGGATTACAAATCGAAAATTTCTGCTTCCCATAGGATAGCACTTTTCAGGGGCAAATCGCGTAAAATGGAAACATCTCAAGCAGAAGTGTAAAGGAACAAAAGTTATGATTCGCAAAGCCTTCGTGATGTCAGTCAACGCCGGCCAGGAAGAAGAATACGAAAAGCGCCATCGCCCTATTTGGCCCGAACTCGAAGCGGTTTTAAAAGAGCATGGCGCGCACAACTACTCGATTTTTCTGCACCCCGAAACGCGCCAACTTTTTGGCTATGTGGAAATCGAAGATCAGGCGCGTTGGGATGCCATCGCCCAGACCGCGATTTGCCGCAAATGGTGGACGCACATGCAGGAAATCATGCCTTCCAACCCAGACCATAGCCCGGTTTCCCTGGAATTACGCGAAGTCTTTCACATTGACTAAAAGGAATCATGCCGCACCGCGATTTCAAAGAAAAATGGGGCGCTTTTCAAGAAAAGTTAAAAAGCGCATCAGCAACGGAAGCAAATCCCGATGCGGTGGGCCGACTTTTGGTGCGCCTGGCGCAACCGTTTCAGCGCTTCGACAATCCATTTTTCACCCTGGAACTGCGCTTAATCGAGCGTTCTCAAGCCGCTAATAAAAACAGCTTGAGCCTTGAATCGGGCCTGCTAATTTTATTTTGCGCGCTGGCAGTTTTTGTTCTGATTCCAATTTTAGATCGCCACTTCGGCAATACGCCTGCTTCATCTGAGCCTTATGCCTATGCCCCTTTGGTAGTGCCGATTGCCTTATCTCATTTGGTTTTGTGTGTGGGCGCGGCCTGGTGGGGTGCCACGCGCATTTTTCAACGCGAATTCAAAAGCAACACCGTCAACGATGTGCTGCTTTTGCCTTACGCGCCAAATCACTGGCTTTGGCTTAAGTTGGCCTGGCCGCTTTTCTTGCTGGGGCAAAGTTGGATAGCAGTGTGGCCGATTTATTTTTTGGCAGCCGTCACCAAAATAGCGCCGGGCTTTTTGTTATTAAAAGTTTTGTTTTTACCGCTGTGGGCGGGAGTTTGCGTCATCGGCTTAGTGCTGCTGGCAACGCCCGATTATTTGAACGACCCACCACGTCCTAATGCGCAAGAAGGCGAAGCGAGACCGCCCTGGCAGGAGACCTCGCTCGCCTTAAGCGCCGCGACAACCGTGCGCTGGATTTTAGGCGGAGGCTTTGCTTTTATCACTCTGATGGGCTGGGTGCATTGGCTGTTTGAAGCACCCACTAATTACAATCCATTTTTTACCGTTCTGCGCTTCTACGATTTCTTCGCGCCGGCGGGCTTGTTCTGGCTGGTATTGCACATTGCTCTTTTCATAGCCGCGTTCGCTCATGCAGGCGCGATGCTTTCGCCTGCGTTTGAAGCGCGCCGCCGCGCTGCGGCACAGTTATGGAGCGCTTTAGCCAGCATTTACTATACGGGGCTTGGCTTCTATTGGACGGGACTTGAGCCATTTTATGCCTGGGTCGCGCTCCTGGCGGCACCACTTTGCGCCATTGTTTTCAGCATCATGATGGCGCGTTCAGATAAACAGCAAATCTCCAACGATGAAGAAGAAATTTTATCACTCGAAGAAAGCAAAAAGCCGGTGAAACGCGCCCTGAAGTTACCGCAAATTTTCGCGCCGGAACGTGAAATCA
>DASWNL010000192.1:0-10129 GCA_036399215.1 Abditibacteriaceae bacterium | reverse complement strand
GAGCTGATAACCTTCCACTGACACCGTGAAAAGTGTGAAAAATTTGGCCGCTTTTAATGTCCCAAATCCGCATGGCATCACCGCTTTCCGTAACAAAGCTTTTCTTATCCGGCGAAAAGGCAATGGCATCCACTCCCATAGTGACAATTCCAAGTGGCGTCAAACTATCACTGCCACCCTTAAACGATTGAACCGCCTGACCCGTTGAAATATCCCACAACTTCGCAGCCGAATGATTAAAACAAGCAGTAGCCAACAATTTTCCATCGGGCGAAATCTGCACCTTGGTAGATGCTTTGGCATGTTGCAGACGGCTTAGTTCTTTGCCTGTTATCCAATCCCAAACTTGCACAACCCCATCCCAGCCGCCGGTAACTAAAGTTTTGCCATCGTTTGAGAAAGCTACTGAGTTAACATCACTCGTAGTGGTGACTTGGCGCAGAGGAAGCCATGTTGTAGTGCTTATTAAATGGGAGCCGATAGCTAAAACATCATCTTGCGGAGAAAACTGTATATCCGTCAAAAGACCCAACCCGTTCTTGCTTGTTGGAACCCCCACACCGGCGATAATTTTCCAATCAGTTGTTTGGTGAATGGTTACTCGCATTTGCGATAGCACCGCAAGCCACTTTCCATCGCTTGAAAAAGCTATATCGCCACTGTCTTTCAGGGGCAGTGTTTTTATAAGTTTCCAGGTCGCTGCATCCCAGACTTTTGTTGAGTAGGCGGAATCTTGTAGTTTTCGCACCTTGCCATTTGTTTTTACGGTTCTCCATATTTGATTTTGACCGGCACCTGCTAACCACTTGCCGTCTGGTGAAAACTCAACATGAGCGGCCTCTAAGTTGAAGCCTTTCAATGAACGCCACGGCTTACCGCTATAAGTGCCTTTTGATTGCGTGGATGACTTTGAGGAGAGGAAACTAAACAAACCACACAGAAGACACAAAGACATAAGTGCCAAACCAAGCTTTTTCATGAAAAGGCTCCCTCAAATCTTTGGGCTGATTCAGAGTTTAGCGACTAATCCAGAGGTGCCAGATATTACCTGGCAACACGCCGCGCCTGATTCTGTCAAAACTTAATTACTCCATGAAAAATCTGTCCATTTCCTTATTGCATGTTTTGCTGATGGTCGTGTTGTGGTCACAGACTGTTTTGGCGCAGGCCCCACCCGCCAAGATTGAAATGGACGCGCAGCAAGCGGCTAAAAGTGAAGCCGCCGTGCGCGCTTTAATGCAGCGCCTGATTCCCAGGCACGAAAGCAAATTCACCCTGCAAACCATCGCGCCGGATACGATCACCGGCAAGGTGATGGATGTCATCGAAATCGAGTCACAAGACGGTAAAATTGTTTTGCGCGGCAACAGCACGACAAGCTTGGCTTCGGCCCTCAATTACTATCTGGAAAATTATGCGAGTGCTTCCGTAGCCTGGGATGGCTTCGATCAACTCGATTTGCCGACGCCCTTGCCCGATGTGCGTCCCAAAGTGCGCTTGACCTCTTATTTTCCAGTTCGCGTGGCCTATCAGCCTTCGACACACGGTTATACAACGGCTTTTTGGAATTGGAACCGTTGGGAACATGAAATTGATTTCTTAGCGCTCAACGGTTTCAACCGCGCTTTATTAGTGCAAGGACAAGAAGCTATCTGGCAAGCTGTCTGGAAAGAATACGGTTACGACGACGCGCAGATTCGCGCCTGGCTGGCGCCACCGGCCCATGCGCCGTGGCACGCTATGGGCGTTCTGGAAAATTATGGTGGGGTTTCACAAGGCGTGATTGACGCTCGTCTCAAACTTGCCAAACAAATCGTGACACGTATGCAAGAACTCGGCATCGAGCCGGTATTGCCGGGTTATTTTGGCATCGTGCCGCCCGACTTTAAAAAGAAAAAAGCCAATGCTGAAATCTTGCCGCAGGAGAAGTGGCAGAATCAGTTAGACCGTCCTGATTACATCCTGCCGGAAACGCCGCTCTTTGCGGAAGTTGCCGCCAAATATTATGGCGCCTTAAAAAACAACTTTAACGACATCAAATTCTTCTGGGCCACGCCCTTTTGGAACGGCGCCAAGATCGGCGAGCGCACCCTTACCAAATCGGGCCAGGCCATCTATGAAGCGATGGAGAAAGCCGCACCTGAAGCGACCTGGGTTATACCTGCCGAGCGCGACGACCCAATAGCCTCACTTCTGGTTGGCTTTCAAGAAATTGAACCCGAAGAACCAGTTGACCCCGATGCAAAAAAAGAGGATGACGCGGAGGCCGATGCAAATGACGAAGACAAGCCGAAAGTCATAGATCACAACCGTTTATTACTGCTCGATACCGCTGGCGACCGCGCGCCTTTATGGGTAGATAACAGCGCCTTTAGCGGCGCGCCGTGGGTGTGGAGTCTGCAAAACATTGAGGCTGGTCAATCAGGTCTGCAAGGCGATTTGAATGTCGTCAATCGCGGCCCGATTACCATTTTAGGAAATGCCGAATCGGGACAGTTGAAAGGCTTTGGAGTAACGGCTGATGACCCGCGCCAGAACTTCCTTTATTGGGATATGCTGCTCGATAATGTTTGGCGCGACAAGGAAAACAACGTCGGCCCGTGGATCATTCGTTTTGCAAAGCGTCGCTACGGCCAAACCGATACTGCAACGGAACGCGCCTGGGCACTGCTGCGCGAATCATCCTACAGCAATCGCAACAACGTGGTGCCAAATACCATTTCGATTCGGCCTTACTTCATCGCGCCACAGGGTAAGCCCAAAGATGAAAGCAGCCAGCGTTTCAAGATTGCGCAAGACATGGGCGAAGCCTGGAAAGCGATGCTGGGAGCCGGCCCCAACATCGAACGCGGCAGCGGCGCCGAAGCTTACCGCTCCGATTTAGCAGCCATCGGCACACAAGCCATGGAAGCCTTAGCAGCGCGTTACATGGTAGAAATTGCCAAAGCCTTCCGCGCCCGCGACAAGGAAGCGTTGGGCACTTTGCGTGACAAGATGTTGGGCTTGATGAGCGACATGGACGAATTGATGAGCACGCGCCGTGAATTCATGGCCGGTGCCTGGCTGGACGATGCTCGCAAAGCCGGCACAACTGACGCGGAACAAAAACTCTTTGAGCAAGACGCGCGCGCTTTATTAACTTCGTGGTCAATTCCCACAACGCAGCGCGATTTGGCGCATCGCAACTGGGGCGGACTGATCAGCAACTACTACGAGCCACGCTGGCGTCTGTGGCTGACTGCTTTGCAAGATTCTCTGAATAGCGGCAAGCCGGTTGACGACAACAAAGTGCTGGAACAGATGGCCGCGCACGAAACCGAGTGGCCTAAGAAAACCAACAAGCTGCCCTCATCACCCAGCGGCGATACCGTAAAGCTCTCCAAAAAACTGTGGGACAAATACGCCGCAGAGTTTGCCAAAGCGCCACAATACATGAGCAAAGTGGTGAACGGCAAATGGACTACGGATGATGTGACAACCGATCATATTTTGTGGACAATGGACGTGAGCCAGTTCATCACCAAGCCAGACGAATACGAAGTCGAATTCAAAGCCGACGGCGGCAAGAGTTCATTGCTTATCTTCGGCGTAGCCTTCATGCAAGACGGCAAGGAAATCGGCGGCAAAGCCCAAAATGGCCGCACCGGCGCCTATCACCGCGAAAACATCTTCAAAATTTCGGTAAAAAACGTGTCACGCAACAAACCCGTTACGATGATGGTAGAAGTCGCCACCGATGCCGGCATTGACACCAACGGCACCATCACCATCCGCCGCGCTGAACGCAAAGAACGTTTGTAAAAAGTCAGCGCGGTCTTTGTGGAGCCAGTGCTCAAATGAAATTCGCGTTCATTCAAACACGACTGGCAACTTCAGAGGCCGTCAACGTCGCGTGCGTGGTGTGATGGGCAGCATCCGGCGTCACGCTCGGCACCACCGGCTCCGGCGTGGGGCCGGTTCTTGGCGGGTTGATGGTCGGCAGGGTTTGCACAAAGGGACTATTGCGGGAATAGTTCGCTAAAATTGCCAGGCGATATTCGGAAAAGAGGCCTTTGACTTCGCGTGCGGCATCATCGCGGCGACTCCGCAGAATCGACAGGTTATCGTCCAGCGAGCCGAGAGCCAACACCCCGCTGCGGAAATCGCCAACCCGTGCTTCAAATTGCGCCCGCGTCACCCCGGTTCGCGTGATTAGAGGCGGCGTAAAACCGGGCACATCCGTCGCGGCATCAATCTGTGCCCAACGTGATAACGTTGTTTCGTAACGCTCCAGCACATTAGCGGCAGAGGCAGATTCGGAGGGCAGAGTCGGCAAATCGGCGATCAGGGCGCTACCGTCCAGTTGATAAAGCGTGGCCTTTCGCCACTCTTCCATGATACTGCGGCCTTGACTCCGCCATCCGTCGCGCTGCGCGACTAAAACGACACGTTCATCTTCTCGATTCTCTACGTTTGATATCTGGGCACTCAAATCGTCAATTTTCGCCTGAAACTGCGCCAGAGTTATCCCCGTTTTCAGCACAAGGGCCGTGCCGCCGGCATTAACCGTTGTCCAATGATTGACAAACAACAGCGCCCGCGCCCGAATCTGACTGGCCAGCACTTTTTCTATGACTTTCGCTCTTCTCCTTATTGAGAAACAACCAAAACCACTACCTTCAACGGCAAAACTATCGCTTAACACACTATAAAGACGGCCCGACAAGCGATAACAGCAAGCCAAACTCAGAGAATAGTGATAATTATCGCAAGTCTAACGATATTTATTGGAAGTTGAGCGGGATTTATCGTTGGTTGAGTGATATATATTAGAAGTTGGATGGAAGTCATCGCGGATTGAATAACCTTTATCAAAGGCTGAGTAACCTTTATCGTAAGTTGAACGGCCATTATTATAGGTTGAGCCATCATAATGGCTGCTAATGGCCCGATGCGCCCAAAAAGCGCGAAGTAGACGGCTCTAAATGCGGCTGAACCGATTAGAGCATGGCGTCAATCGAACCGCAAAACCAAGGAAAGTGTCGCATAATAACTTGTTCGACGGCTGCGTGCGGCTTGATCGCGCGTCATAATGTAACCTGATATGGACCAGACATCTGTTGCTCCAAACCAATTAGAACCTGCTAAGCAGATTGTGGATCGTATGGCTGCGATGTATGCTGCCTGTCAGAGCTACATGGACGAAGGTGAAGTTAATACTATCTTCATTCAAAACAAAGGCAGGAGAATCGTAACAAAACCGTTCTGCACAGCTTTTGTGCGTCCTTCCAACTTTCGCTTTGAGTTTAGAGACCGGCACAGCGAAGAGGAAGAATGGCAGCGGTATATGGTGTGGACAGATGGCATTTCGGTTAAAACCTGGTGGACGGTGCGCCCAGGTGTTGAAATCAAACCGTCCTTATCCAGGGCTATTGCAGGCGCCACAGGTGTTTCCAGTGGCTCCGCGCATAATATCCCAAAGCTGCTTATGCCCGACGAAATCACAGGCAGTGCCCTCTCGTCAGTAGTAGAGTGGAAGCTCTTGAGAGAGGAGGACGTGGGTAGCATCACAGCATACGTGATCGAGGGGCGAAGACATGGCGACAGGCTGACTACTTTCTGGGTGGATAAACGAACACTACTGATACTCAAAATCTTTAGCCAGCGTGAACATGCTGATTTTGAAACAGAGACAACAACGACATACAGACCACAAATAAATGCACCCATTCCGCCTGAGAGACTGACATTTGATGTGCCTGAATAGTGCATCAACAGCAGCACAACAAGTCGCTGCACACCGACGCCCTACGCTCCGTTCGTTCCTCACTACGCTGTGGATGCGGGCAAACTCGGTCGTTGTCTATTTCCAGCACTTATTGTGATGCAAGCGGAATGGTGAAGCAGAATGTGCTGCCTTTGCCGGGCGCACTTTCAACCGCGATGTGGCCGCCATGCGCCTCGACGGCCAGTTTGCAAAATGTAAGGCCAAGGCCGGTGCTCATGAGGCGCCCACCCTGACGCGATTCCACTTGCCCGAACTTCTCGAAGATACGCTCAAAGGCTTCGGGTGGGATGCCTTCGCCTGTATCAGTCACGTCAAATATGACCTCGTGTTCTTCAAGGCTATAGCGCGCCCCGACTGTTATCGTCCCACCAGTAGGTGTGAACTTAATGGCATTGCCGAGCAGGTTGACCAGAGTGCGGCGCAGCTTGTTTTCATCACCGCGCAGGGGTGGCAGATCAGCGGCGGTCTGCTGAACAAGTGTCAACTGTTGGCTTTCAGCTAATGAAGCAACTTGGGCAATGGCGGAGGCAACGAGTTCGCCGGCGGACAGCGTGACATAATCAAGCTGCATAGAGCCGGATTCCAGTTTCTCCACGTCCAGCAGGTCGTTAATCATGCCCAGCAAGGTTTCCCCACCGATGATAGCGATGTTCATCATCTCTCGCTGGTCTTCGTTCAAATCGCCGACGATATCGAGCGTCTGCATCCCGGAAATCACCGAAGTTAGCGGTGTGCGCAGATCATGAATAATCATGTGCGTGAGATCATCGCGCAGCTTTTCAACTTCCTGTAAGCGCCGATAGCTTTCCTGCAGTTCAGAGGTATAGTGGAGTTCCAGGTCATGCACGCGCCGCCGCTCGGTCACGTCTTCCAAAGCCAGCACCAATAACTCAGTGTGATTGCCAGCGCGCAGTTCGCGCGCATTGAGCAGCATCACCTTGCGTCCGATGGTGGGGAAGTCGTGTTCTAATTCATAATCGTTGAACAGCGACTTCTGAGGGATGATATCTTCGAGCAAGGTTCGTAGCGCCGGAATATCCCACTGGCCATTGCCCAATTCATAAATCAGCCGGTTTTCGGTTTCTTCAGGAGAAACGTGGAAAGTTCGGTAGAAAGCACGGTTGGCCGACCGAACACGCAAAGTCGGGTCAAGCATCAAGAGCGGTTCGCGCACTGTGTCCACTATATTTTGCGCGTAGGTTTCAATCTCCGCCAGAAGTCGCTCAGCGTGCCTGCGCTCCGTCACGTCTTCCATCGCCAAGACCAACAATTCCGTGTCAATGCCTGCGCGAAGTTGGCGGGCATTGAGCAGCATTACTCTGCGCCCTATTGCAGGGAATGTATGTTCGAGTTCAAAATCGTTGAAGACGGAGCTTTTCGGGATGATGTCTTCGAGCAGTGTGCGTAGCGCCGGAATATCCCACTGGCCATTGCCCAATTCATAAATCAGCCGGTTTTCGGTTTCTTCGGGAGAAACCTGAAAGGTCTGGTAAAACGCGCGGTTGGCACTTCGCACGCGTAACGTGGTGTCAAGCATCAAGAGCGGTTCGCGCACCGTGCCCACAATGTTCTGAGCGTATGTTTCAATCTCCGCGAGTAGCCGCTCAGCACGTCGCCGCTCCGTCACATCTTCCAGTGCCAAAACGAGGAACTCAGTATGGTCTCCAGGACGGAGTTTGCGCGCGTTGAGCAGCATCACCTTGCGCCCGATAGTGGGAAAATCGTGTTCTAACTCGTAATCATTGAAGACCGATTTTTGAGGAATGATGTCTTCAAGAAGTGTGCGCAGATCAGGAATATCCCACTGGCCGTTGCCTAATTCATAAATCAGGTGATCTTCAGTTTCTTCGGGAGAGACTTGAAAGGTTTTGTAAAAGGCACGGTTGGCCGAGCGCACACGCAGGGCCGCGTCAAGAATGAGGAGGGGTTCGCGCACCGTATCCACGATGTTCTGAGCGAAGTTCTGAATATCATCCACTGGCCGTTTCATCTTATTACCTTCTGAAAGCTTAGCATAAGCAGCTACTGCTCTTAAGAGGCATAAAGTTTTACGCAAACCCAAACCGCGTTTTGCTCTGGATGGCAATGGAGAGTGAAACTGGGTTTGAATATGTCTGCCTCTTTAAACGCAAAGGGCGCAGCAATTGAAATTGCTGCGCCCTATATGCTACCCCGACGGTCTATCCCAACGGTCTATCCCAACACTTCCCCAGCGATAAGAAGCAAGGCTTCGACGCGGGGGATGGGCGGCAGAGTTCGCGCTTCTTTGATGGCGCGCTGCACGTTGCTTTGCGCGACTTGCTGCAACGGCTCGACGCGCAAGGCGGAGTGGCGATAGGCAATGACATCTTTCAAGAAGGCGCCGACCTGAACGCGGCCACCCTGCCAGGCCAATTGCTGGCCCCAGGCGCGGCCACGCCACAAATCTTGCAAAACCATTAGGCGTGCTAAACGACTTTGCAGTTGGTCGCGGAAGACGCTGGCTTCGGCGGCTTCGGTGAACTTCCACATGCGTTCAAGTAGCATCGGACTCATGCTGGACGTGGCCGATGGATAAATTGGTGGCAAAGCATCGCTTAAAGCACGAAAAACATCTGGAGTAGCCGGTAGTTGCAGCAAAATCGGCAGGGCGCGTTGGTCGTAGCGGGCCGAAGCTTGCGCCAGTTTGGCAATGCGGTCGGCTGTGGTTTCGCTGAGTGTGGTTTGCGAAATCTCCGACAGGTTAGCGCGCGCTGAGGCGATATTGCGCAAGCGCACATCGCCAATGTCATCGGTTAGCTTGCGCGCTAAGGGCAAATCGAATTTTGCGGCAGCGGTTACCACTTCGCTCATTAGATAGTCACGCTCGCGGGCCGATTGCACGCGGCGCACCGCTGTCGAGGCTTCGCGCACCGCAGCGGGCCGCTCAACAGGATTGACAAGTGCCATCTGCTGCGCCACAAAGGCCAGTGAACGGGCGCGCATCAACGGGTCGTTTTCCCGGCGCGCAGCACTCTGGGCCAGCAAAACATATTCGTTGGAGCGATCCCAATTGCGATGATAAAATCTCTGGCTGAGCGCCAGATAACCGGCGGCGCGGTCGGAAGGACGTGAAACAGACTTTGCAACGACGAAGGCATAATTGGGGTCGTGCATTGCGGCCACATCGAAGAACGAAGAAACCGCTTGCGAGCGAGTTTCCGGCGGAAGGGTGTTTGCCAGGCTCATCCAGCGCATCATGAGTCTTTGCCGCGTCGTGCCGGATAAGCGTGGGATGAGTCCTGCGGCACCACGCACCGCCATCGAGCGTGCTGAGGGATTTTGGTTGGCAACAGTCAGGGCTTCACTAATGAGATTGGTGGCGAGATTGAGACGATCTTCAGAAATCCCAGCACTTTCGGACGAACTACTGGAAGAGCCGATAGCGGCGGGCGGCAACTCTTGCGCGTAAGAAGAGGCAACTATAAACGGGGAAAGACCACAGGCCAGAGCAAAAATCAAAGTCGTGCGCGAGGACGATGACAGTAGGCGATGATTCACACGAAACTCCTTGTCAGGGTTTTACGGTTCGCCCGATATTCTACCATTCTAAGCCACTTCTTGCCGGAAGTTGGCCCTGAACCCTGTGATTGCAGCATAATAAACTGAGTCTTCATCCTGATTACAACGGAATCCTCATGAAAAATTTGCGTAAAATTGCGTCCAATTTGTTTATCGCCGGACAGCCGACAGAAGAAGAACTCGCTGATATTCGTTCAACAGGTTTCCGCACCATTATCAACCTGCGCGAGTCCGATGAAGAAGGCATTGTTACCGGCGAAGAACGCCTCGTTGAAACTGCCGGCCTTAATTACGCGGCGATTCCTATCACACCACAAACCATTAACGATGTGGCTGTGCAGCGCTTCATTCAGGCCGTAGACAGCGACGATGCGCCGCCCGTTGTCGCGCATTGCGGCAGTGGCGGTCGCGCCGGTATTATGGTGCTACTGCATCTGGCCATCGATTACGGTTGGAGCGTCGAACAAACTTTAAGCGAAGGCGAGAAATTGGGTATTGCTCCCGGCCCGGATTCGCCCTATCGCAGCTTTGTGGAAGATTACATTCGTCGCCATTCGCCGGCAGAGAGAAGTGATGAGGAGTGAGGCAGCAGGAGACAGACAGCGGGAGGCAGACGCGAAGCAGGAACATGACCAGTAAATAAGAATTTCAGTTGTGTCTTAGCTCCACCATCTGCCTCCTGCCGACTGCCTCCTGTAAACTGCTCCTCATGCGTCTTGGACAAACTACGAAATACGCGTTTCAGACTTTAGCGTATCTTATTCGCTGCCATGCTCGCGATGAATGGGGCAATATCAGCGACATCGCCGCCAATTACAACAT
>DASWNL010000191.1:0-2485 GCA_036399215.1 Abditibacteriaceae bacterium | reverse complement strand
TCAAGTGTTACGAATCAGCTTTGCTTCTTTACCGACGTGTTGGCGATGTGATAGGTGAAGCGAGTTGCATCAGTGGCTTAGGTAGCATTGCACAAACCCGGTCAGAGTATGAAGAGGCGCGTCAGCAACTTGAAGTCGCTTTGCCACTCTATCAGCGTATGGGGAGTGTGGTAGGTGAAGCGAATTGCATCAGTGGCTTAGGTAGCATTGCACAAGCCCGGTCAGAGTATGAAGAGGCGCGTCAGCAACTTGAAGTCGCTTTGCCACTCCATCAGCGTATGGGGAGTGTGATAGGTGAAGCGAATTGTATCGTCCATTTAGGTCAAATTGCGCAAGCCCAGTCAGAATATGAAGAGGCGCGTCAGCAGTATGAAGCGGCCTTATCACTCTATCAGCGTGTAGGCGATGTGACAGGCGAGGCTCTTTGTCTGCATGGGAAAGGCAGAATTTATCTGGAACAGCAGCCTGCGGATTATGACAGAGCTGAGTCATATTTTCAGGACGCGTTGAAGTTGGCGCACCGGGATGGGCATAGATGGAATGTCGCCTATTTTACGATTTCTCTGGGCGAGTTGGCCATTGCGACAGGTGATAATGAAAAAGCGCGGCAACTTTTAGAGGAATCGTTAGCCACGTTCCGCAGTTTCCCGACACCGGAATGGATTGGAAAAGCGCATAAGCAACTGGCGCGGCTGGAAACGGGGGAGCAAAAGCTGGCTCATTTATGCGTAGCGCGGCGGGCCTGGCAAAAAGTTGGGTTGAATAACTTGATAGCAGAGTTGGAAACCGAGTATTCCGAAATTGACTTTTCGCAGTGCCCGGCGGTAGGCGAAGACGAATATTAAGCAGAAACAACTTTCCTGAAAAGTTTGGCACGCCTTATATCGGTTAAGGGATGATAGCTGTGGCTGGATAGGGTGGATGACTCTCTATCTTACCTCTCACAAACATTTACAAATATCAAATCAATAGAATCAATGTAGCTAATAGTCTCATCTTCATTGCGCTTTGTCGCGTCATCACGAATACTTGCGATGTTCCTGCTTACTAACGCGCGTTAGTGGAGTTCGTCATACGACGAAGCGAAACCATAATGATCACCATGACCGACATCGCGGAGAAGGCGGGAGTTTCCCGTTCTGCGGTTTCGTTTGTGCTTAATAATCGCCCTAACAGCGGCATTCCAGAAGGCACGCGTCAACGAATTATCGATATGGCGGCGGAGATGGGCTACCGGCCAAATCAGTTGGCCAGAGCGGTGGCGTCGGGCAGAACGCGGATGATCGGCTATCTGGTTGCCGAGCCGAAATATGAGCCGTCCTGGAAGATTATCATGGGCGCGTTAGCCGAAGCCGAGGCATTGGGGTTCACCTTGAAAGTGTTGTCGGTGACACCTGAAACATTTGGTGAGCGCCTGCGCCAGTGCGTCGAACTGCGCCTGGGTGGCATTGTGAGCAGCCTGTTTGGCGGGCATCACGTTGTCTTTGAAGAAGCTGATCGGGCACAAATTCCCGTTGCCATCGTAGATCCGGGTTTGGCTCAGCCGTTTGGGGCTAACGTGTTGGCCGATGACTCCATCGGGTTGACTGACGCTATCGCGCATCTGCGGGAATCAGGTCACACGCGTATCGGCTTTATTTCGAGTGGCTTTGCACGACTTTTTGGGGGCGCAGGTGATATTGGCACGGCGCGAGAGGCGTTGTTCCGGCGTATCATAAAAAAACACGGCTTGGATGTGCCCAAAGGCTATATCACCCACGAAACGATGGATGTTTTCGGGCCTGATGTCGATGCCGAAACGAATCTGCAATCGGCTTTTGCTGCGACTCAGGCACTTCTCAATCACCCCGGCGGACGCCCGACAGCGATTTGCTGTTGGCGCGATGAAACGGCAATGGTAGCAATTCGGGCCTGCGCGGAAGCGGGCCTGCGTGTGCCGGAAGAGATTTCCGTCGTGGGTTTTTCCGATCTCAGCGCGGCCAAGTTTTTCAGGCCACCGCTCTCTACTGTGCAGTCGCCGTGGGATGAATTGGGGCATTTAGCGGTGCGCGAGCTTTGCCGTCGCATGGAAAATGAGTTTTCGCCCGATGCCAGCACGCATTTCGTGCCATCGCGTTTTATCCCGCGCCAGTCCAGCGGCCCGGCGCCGCGTTAACTCCGATTACCGGTTTTTGAATTTCATTATGAGACAATTCACCATGAACTACTTCGCTTCAAAATCGCCGCGCCCCGCGTGGCAGCGGCTACTGCTTTTGGTGGCTTTGCCTGTGCTGTCGTTGGGTAAGGCGCACTCCCAACAGACAGCTTCGCTTTCCATTGAGGTTAACCGTCCGGCAGGGCAGGTTAGCCCTTTGCATCATGGTTTGATGACCGAAGAGATCAACCACAGCTACGATGGCGGGCTGTATGCCGAACTGGTGCGAAACCGGGCATTTCTCGATAATCCGCAGACTCCGGCGAACTGGTCGGTTGTGCAAAACAACGG
>DASWNL010000190.1:0-5910 GCA_036399215.1 Abditibacteriaceae bacterium | reverse complement strand
GGCAAAAAATTATTTTGAAAAATTTCACCTTTGATTGGAAAATGAGTTATTATGGGTATACCTATTTGAGATTGTCATTAAAACATCTTGGAATTTGTAGGATGAGGAGCAAAACATGAAACACGTGAAACAATCGCCTTTGTTTCGCGCGCCGCGTTTGAAACGCGGCCACCAGACCGTATTTTTCGGCTTAGCCCTGCTTTCAACAACTCTGGCAGCGCCTTCGGTTCAGGCAGGGCAATGGGTCTTGCAGCATTACATCGCGGATGGCAGCCGTTCTATCAGCGAACCCGATGCCGCTACACCCAATCCCAACCCCTGGCCTTCTCCGGTGCTGGCAGCCAATGCCCCTGATGGTTATTCGGTCAGTGCCAATCGTTCCAAATCAGGTCTGGGACCAAACGCCAATTTCACGGTCTTCGCCAACAATAGCGGCAGTGTAGCTGCTGTCTTTCATTGGGTGCCGGGCCAGGGTCAGACACTGCAAAGTGATCCGCCCCCGGCTTATCTCAATCTGCTGGTAAGTTCTACGGCCAGTTCCACCAACAGCGGCACCGTCAACGGTTCGGCGAGTGTTAATGTGCAGGCCAAACTCAATAATGGAGTGCGCTCCTTAGACCAAATCAACCTGGCCCGCAACAATACGGTGTCGCTCAACGATAAAAAATTGCTGCGTTTACCCGCCGGAGGCGAGGAAGTGACCATCGCCTACAGTTTGCTCGCTGACTCCAAGATTATCAGCACTTCTTATAACGTGGCGGGCTACTCCGGCACCACTTACAACAACGCTAATGTCAATGTCGGTGTCAATAGCATCATAAAATTCAAAGCGCAAGAGGATAATCGTAAAGTGCGATTGTTCCGAGAAGGCGCCAGAGACGAGACTGAGGATGCTGATGGAACGAGGCGCGGACACACGATCTTTTCTCACAGTGAAATGGACGGGACAGGCCCAAACTCTGCCGTGCAATTCACTGTGTGGAACCCACAAACCTTCTTTCCTGTTTTCGAGGGCAACTGGAACAATGCAGGTAATCCGATTGTTAGTTATTCTTGGTCTCCCACCGAGTTAGCCTGGGGACCCTATGATGCTTCGCAAAATAGCGCTACCTGGGATATGAACCCAGGCGACCGATTCACCTATACGCCTTATCCTTTCGCGCAGCCCTCATGGCATGGCAGCGCCACCCCTCCTTTGGCAAAGACTTACACTTACACAGCCACCGATTCACAGGGTGCAACCGCAACCGCCAAATACATCTTGACTTTGCATGACGAATATGAGGTCAAGACTCACACTGTCACGGATGTATTTGAAAATCCCAAACGAGCCAGCGGCAATATCCTTGGCCCTTGTTCAGCGCAAGCCAGTCAATCCACAGAATTCTCCCTTTCTTTGACGGCCAGTCCTGGAGGTGTAGTAGGGGAATGGCTTTCCGGTGTTTTTAATATCGATCTCAACGCCACTGCTACCTACACCGAAAACGTCACTACCTCGGTAGGGGCCGAGGTGCCAGCGGGAAAATACACTTGGATGGAGCAGCTCGATCATTACTACTACCACACAGGATTAGCAGATCAATATGATGAAGCTGGCTACTTGCAAGAGGTTTCCTACAACATCCGGCAAGTCCCTGTTGACCGCTTGGATCGTTACGGTATTCGCTTGCGTCTTCCGTTTGAAGATATAGGCGTCGAGCCACCACCTGGCCTTTAACTTCGCTTTGTTTCGGAAGCTCTGAACGTGCCAGCGATGGTTACGGTAGCAGGATAGGTCGTTCTCTGCTACCATAACCAATTCTCAAAGCTGCCAGAAGCGATGTTTACCAAGGAGAGTGCCATGCTTCAGAAAATTTTTGTCTTCGCCACTTTGATTTTTTTGAGCTACTCATTAGCTCTGGCTCAATACAACGGTGACCCCAGGTTAGCACCTATTTCTGCCGATGCGTTACGTAAAGCCATCAAATCAACGCCGATTGATTCGCCGAGCCATTTTCATCTGCTTTCAAGAGCATACGATGTGAATTTGGCTAAGAATGCTTATGAGCAATATGCGTTGCTGTGGAAAAACAGCCCCAACGACGCCAACACCAACTTGCTTGTAGGCATAGCAGCAAAGCAGTATATGAAACAAGCGATGCTTCAGACTTCTGATCCTGAAACCACCAAACGGCAAATAAAACGCTATAATGCGCTTCATCTCATCTGTCGGGCGCGTTTAGCTGAGTCTGTCAAGTTGGCGCCAGATTCTACAACTGCTCATGTGGCCTACGGCTTTTTTCTGTGGCAAAACGATAATCAACAGGAAAAAGGGCTGAGGTTGGTCAAAAAGGGCGTGGCGCTTAATCCAAAAAGCACCGGGGGCCACGCGACATTGGGCGCGATTTACTCAAACTCCTCAGGTAAAGCGTATAATCCCACAAAGGCTATAACTGAGTTGAAAACTGCCATTGCATTGGATAGCAAATTCGCCTATCCACATGAAAGGTTAGCTTGGCTTTATGTGGAACTGAAAAAATATAAAGAAGCAAAGAGGTCATTTGAAAAGCTTCTTAGCTTGTCTCCTGATAACACGATTAAGAAGCCAGCAATGCAGCTACTTCAGTCGTTAATCAACAAGGGATTGAGTTCTCGTTGAGAATCAACGCTCGCAGGTGAGGGCAGCAATTCAATCCTGTTAAGCAATAGCTTATGATAGAAATCGCATGGACTTACTAAGTCCATGCGATTTCATGAGAGAACTATGAATAATGGAGTGCGCTCCTTAGACCAAATCAACCTGGCCCGCAACAATACGGTGTCGCTGAACGATAAAAAATTGCTGCGTTTACCCGCCGGAGCCGAAGAAGTGACCATCTCGCGCAGTTTGCTCGCTGACTCCAAGATTATCAGCACCTCTTATAGCGTGGCGGGCTACTCCGGCACCACTTACAACAATGCTAATGTCAATGTCGGTGTCAATAGCATCATAAAATTCAAAGCGCAAGAAGACCCGCGCTCGGTTCGCATCACCAGCAGCATTGAAGAGTCGTGGAAGAAAGTAACCACAATTGAAGAGTTGTATAACTCGGCATCCAAACCGGACAACGAGGTTGATCCAAACGGTGACGAGAGCATTTACGACGAAACCTTGATTGATCCCTCCACACCGGCCACCGGGCCGGGGCCGTGGCGGGTGAAATGCAGACGCGCTCCCGACGGCTCGATGATGGTGCATAGCGCGGCGTGGTGGTTCGGTTCTGACCCTTCACAGGGCACAATCACCGGCACGAAGGCCTGGTTTGGGCGCGGCATCTATAACTCCAATGCCTACGGTTTTAACTCACCACTTTACACATGGACGGTAGGCGGCGGCACAGTGGTAGGCAACGCAACAACTTAATACTCCTCGCGCCGATCTTCCCACTATAACACTTGAACCAGTTGTAGAGGGAATTGACCCGCGCAGCATGAGCGGCTTGAGTTTAGGTGGCAGCGCCAATGGTCAAAGCTTAACCACAGGCAGCGCCATTAGCGTCAAAGTGACGGATAATGATGGCGCTGTTGCAACCGATAGTTATGGGGTCACCTGGCATTTACCTAATGAAAACTGGGTGATGAGCGGCCCTTATCCTCATCCGAAGCTGATGTTTCCAAAAGCTGGCTATACAGTATTCAATAAAGCAGAGGTTTACAGTCATGAGCCTAACCGCACAATCAACTTTGAAATTCCGCATCCAACTCTGGAAGTCTCTTACTTAAGCAGCAAGAGCGTCTTGACAAACGGCTCCCTGGCTCTCGGTGTTGGAGCGGCAGGCATAGCGGTTTGGGCGGCTGCCGCAACCGGCGTTGCGGTTCCTGTAGCAATTGGAGTTTTTCTTGCGGCGACTGTTGGCGCTGGCATGCAAGTGTCCGCAGGCAACATACCAAATCCTACCCTTGATACTCAACAAAGTGATTACGATCAGTTCAAGGAAGATATGCGCTTGCAAAAGCAGATCAACGATGCTCGCGCCCTCGATCCTAATGCCTACCCCGGCACCGAAGACCGTTGTGGCGATTCCATTTTCGTAGACGCGGCAGTGGCCGAGATTGAAAGAATCGAGCAACTGCACGGCACTCAGGCCAACAGTGGCTGGGATTCCGACGATAATTTCAGACAGTTCAACGGCATTTTGCGCTGCACTGCCAAAGCAGGTCGCTACCGCCACCGTGAAGAGTGGGATGGAGACGAATACGATGAACACGGTTATTCTGGTTCCGCTCATGCCACGATTATCCGTCCCTTAAATGTCTTTTACGTTTACAACTGGACTTTTGTGTATTCCAATCCTGGCTCAGGCGGCTCAGGCGGCTCAGGCGGCTCAGGCGGCAACCCCTGACAAATTAAGAGATTCCCCATTCCTTCCTTGCTGCGTCACAAATCATTTGGGGCGCAGCAAGGAATCACTTGCCTCAAAAGGACGGTTAAGAATGAAATTTGCGGCTCAATTGATAGCCCTGTTGTTGATTGCTCTATCATGGCTACACAACGCTGGAGCACAGCCAAACAACGAATGGGCTTGGACAAAAGAGAAGTGGACGAGCAGCGACACACCTTACCTGAAAGTGCGCGAAGCCATCGGCCCATTGTATCGCGCCAAAAAACTCAATGACAAGCAGTTAAAAATTTGTGAGAAAGCTGCCTTGCAAAAACCAAAAGACGCTTTGGCTTTGTTTCGCTGGGGTTACTATGGTTTTTGCCTGGCCTTGTTGCAGCCGGATGTAACTATAGGCAGTGGCAAAGTAGGAAAGGCATCACAAGCCTTCGCTAATGGCCCTACCCCGCGTTCCTATGAATACACCCGGCTTCGTTACCTGATGCTATCTTATCTGCTGCAATCCGGGCCAAACATGGCAGAATTGAGCGAACGTCTGCTCAAGCGCAATCGCAACGACTACTTCGTGAAGTATTACGCGGTCAGCCATCATTTTACCGGCAAGCCAAAAGACGAAGCTCTGGCCCTGAAATTAGTTAACGAACTGGTCGAAGCCGAACCACAAAACGCCCTCGTAGTCGGTCTGCGTGGCTACCTTTATCAAAGATGGTGGTGGCGTTATCGCAAGATGGAAGATGCACGCAAGAGCATCGAAAATTACCAGCGTTACTTAGAGTTAGCCGATTTCCCTGCTGGCGATATTCATCGGCGGCGCACCGAGAATAACATTAAACGCTTGCAAGAACAACTGCAAAAGGCACTTCAAAATAGCAAAGGATGAATCCCGAAACAAGCCTTGTTTTGTGGTGAAAGCAAATTCACTTGGGGCATCGCTATTGAAGGAGCTTTACAATGAAAAACATCTTGCGCGTGACGCTACTATTTTTAGCCGCACTTTTTCAGGTCAGCGACTCTCCGGCACAATCGTTGGATGAAAGATGGGCTTGGACAAAAGAAAAGTGGACAAGCAACGACGCACCTTACCGCAAAGTGCGTGATGCCATCAGGCCATTGTATCACGCCAAAAAACTCAACGACAAGCAACTGAAACTCTACAAGCAAGCGTCATTGCAAAAGCCCAAAGACCCTTTGGCTCTTTTTCGTTGGGGTTATTATGCGTATTGCCTTGCTTTATTGCAACCGGATGATATTGTCGGCAGCAGCAAAGTCGGGCCGGTGCGGCAGGCTTTCGAGAGCGGGCCAACACCTCGCTCTTATGAATACACAAGGCTTCGTTATCTTGTGCTTTCTTATCTGCTGCAATCAGGGGCGAGGATGGCGGAACTAAGTGAACGCTTGCTGAAACGTGATCCCAAAGATTACTACGTCAAATATTACGCGGTCAGCCATCACTTCACTGGTAAGCCAAAAGATGAAGCATTAGCTTTAAAGCTGGCCACTGAAATGGTAGAAGCCGAACCCAAGAATGCATCTGCGACATCTCTTCTTGGCT
>DASWNL010000189.1:0-8393 GCA_036399215.1 Abditibacteriaceae bacterium | reverse complement strand
TGGCTTATGGCACTAACACTGTTAAAAAAGTAGATAAAATCGTCGGGCCGGGCAGCATTTATGTGACCCTTGCGAAGAAGTATCTTTACGGCACAGTCGGCATTGATGGGCTATATGGCCCCAGTGAAGTGGTAGTTTTGGCCGATAGCGCGCCGGAAACTTTGTCACTCTCACCGCAGTTAGCCGCCGATTTAATCGCCCAGGCCGAACATGGCGCTGATTCGTTTGTGTGCTTTGTTTCGCCCTCACGCGAAATCTGCAATGCGGTTTTGCGGCAAGTCGAAGCGCAAGTAGAACGTAGCTCACGCGGCGAAATCTTGCGCGAATCGCTGGAAAGTTCGTTGATGTTCTGCGTAGAAACTTTGGAAGAAGCGATTGAACTAACCAACTTAGCCGCGCCCGAACACGCCGAAATTTGGAGCCATGATGCGCTTGCCATCATGCCGCAAATTAAGCACGCTGGCGCTGTCTTTTTGAATACGCCGGTGCCACTTGGCGATTACATTGTTGGCCCGTCACATACTTTGCCGACTGGCTCAACGGCGCGTTTTGCCCAGGGCGTGGGCGTTGAAACTTTTTTGAAAAGAACTTCAGTTATTGCGGCTTCGCAAGCTACAATGGCGGCTTTGGCCGAAGATTTGGCCACCTTAGCTTTGCTGGAAGATTTGCCCGGCCATGCCGCTGCGGGATCAGGAAAGTAGGCGGATGGTGGGAGAACCCCCAACCCCCTTGGTAAGGGGGCTAAAGTATTACGTGGTAGGGTAAGGCCGATGTTTGCCTTGCCAGTCACATCTGATTATAGCCCCCTTACCAAGGGGGTTGGGGGTTAAAAACTACTTCAAATTCATCGTCATCGAGCGCGAGTAGCGCCGGTTGGCTTCATCCCAGTTGACGACATTCCACCAGGCTTTCAGGTAATCGGCGCGGCGGTTTTGATACTTCAAATAGTAGGCGTGCTCCCACACATCGTTGCCGATAACGGGATAATGGCCCACCATCATCGGGTTATCCTGGTTAGGCGTGTCCATGATGTGCAGACCGTTTTTGTCAACAGCCAGCCATACCCAACCCGAACCAAAGCGCTTGGTGCCGGCATCGTTGAACGCGGTTGTCATGGCATCAAACGAGCCGAATTTTTTCATGATGGCATCGGCCAAAGGGCCATTTGGTTGTCCGCCCCCTTGGGGCTTCATGATGTTCCAGAACATGCTGTGATTAACGTGCCCGCCGCCATTGTTGCGCACAGCGGTTTTCACATCGTCCGGCAATTTATCCAGATTGCGAATCAAATCTTCCGCCGTCATGGATTGCAAAGCGGGTTTGTCTTTTAATGCGTTGTTGAGATTCGTCACATAAGTTTGATGATGCCTGTCGTGATGAATCTGCATCGTTTGGGCATCAATATGCGGCTCCAAGGCATCGAATGCGTAAGGCAATGGCGGCAAAGTGTGTGGGTAAGCCGCAGGCGTTTGAGCTAAAGCGCAGCGCGGCTCTAAAGCGCGAGCGACCAAAAGCGCGGCAGGTGCGGCGGCAGCAACAGAAAGCAAGCGGCGACGTGTTAAAACAGGGTTATCCATGTAAATTCTCAGTTCTCCTTGAAGATTCCGATCTGCAAAGTGCCAAACAGCGGCCAATAAACAATTATTTTTCGTCTTCAAAAAGCCGCTCGAACTGCTTTTTGCGCCGCGCCCGTGCAATGCGCTCAAAAGGATTCAAATCGCGCCATGAGAAATCATCATCATGGCGCCCTTTGGGCCGCGATTGGCGTTTTTGTGGGCGTGGCGCATAGGCCTGGTAACGGTCGTTTTGCTCGTAGGCTTGGTCGGCTAAAGCAGGCAGATTTTGCAATGTAGTGCGGCAGGTCATAAAACCGGCATAAGCTAAAAAGAGTAGCAAAAAGTTGAAAGAGGGCAGGGCATATAGCCCCATGAGAATCGCGCCGCCCATGCCGATTTTACAAGCCAGTTCCATCGAGCGATAAAAGCCCAACTTCGGCCACAAGGCGCTTTGCAAGATATTGCCGCCATCTAAGGGATAAATCGGTAATAGGTTAAAAATCAAGAGCGCCCAACTGGCCGAGTAAACCCAGAACATCCATTGCACAAGCGGACTCGAAGCCATAAGAAACCAACTTTCGGCGTTCAACTCCAAGGGGGCGCCAAACGGTAGCAAGGGATTGAGCGGCAGGCTAATTTGGCCCCGGCTGATGACGGATAACAAAAGGGCGCTGATGATGCACAATACGACGTTGACTAATGGCCCGCCCGCTGTCGTGACGAAACTGGGCCAGGGGCGCATCGGTGGCCTGACGTAAGCCAGACCGCCTAAAGGCCACATCAAAATTTCATCTGCCTGTCCTCCAACGGCTCGCGCCGCGAAGCAGTGCCCGAATTCGTGCATCAAAATGATGGCGAACAGCAAAAACGAGCTGATAACGGCGTTCTGCACACCGCCCTGACGGCCCGATTCAAAAAGCACCCGCAAAACCAACAGCAGCAGCAGGCTGGAATGAACGCGGACATGAATGCCCCACCAGATGCCCAGCGAAACTGAGCCAAAAAGAAAATTATGAAGACCGCCGCCCTCGGAAGGGGTGCGGCTGTAAGAGCGATCTTGCCAACCCATAAAGTAAAGTTTCCTCGCAACCGCCTTGCGCTTACAAGCGTTTGCTTGCGGGCGCGAATGGCACTTATTAGAGTGCAGGGCCAGAGCATAAGGCGCGCCACCGATTAAACTTTTGCTGTCGTCATGAAAAAATATAAAAATCAAGTTGAAGAAAATGAGGACTTCCGCATTGACCGTAACGCGGCACGTCGCATGGGCGGAAGTGCGCGCGGTGCTGTTGTAGCGGAGGTGGAAGAGGGCAGTATCGCTGAAGATTTGGGCATTTTGCCCGGTGCGCGGCTTTTGGAAATCAATGGTCGCCCGGCGCGCGATGCCATTCAACTTAAAATCGCCGATGCCAGCGAAACTCTAACGCTAACCGTTTTACAACCCGATGGCCCGCATCAATTCGACATTGAAAAAGACACCTTCGAGCCACTTGGCTTGCACATAGACGCCGAACTTTTTGATGGCGTAACGCGCTGCACCAACAAGTGCCCCTTTTGCTTTGTAGATCAACTACCCCAACGCCAAAAAGGGCCGGATGCCAAAAACCTGCGCCGCACTTTGTATGTGCGCGATGACGATTACCGCCTTTCCTTTTTGCACGGCCATTACATCACGCTGACCAATCTGAAAGAAGAAGACTTTCAGCGCATTATAGAAGAGAAACTCTCGCCTTTATGCGTGTCGGTTCATGCTACTGACCCGCAAACGCGCATCAAAATGGTGGGCAACACGCGTGGCGGCGAAATCATGGAGCGGCTGCGCTTTTTGATTGACAACGGCATCCAGATTAACGCGCAACTGGTCATTTGCCCTGGTATTAATGACAACGAGATTTTAGAGCGCAGCGTGCGTGATTTAATGGATTTGTATCCCGGCGTTGAATCGGTTGCCGCCGTGCCGGTCGGTCTTACCAAATACATGCCCGCTTCGCGCGGTCTGCGCACCGTCCAATCTGATGAAGCGGCGCGCATGATTGAACAATTAAAACCACTGCAAAAGCAGGCGAAGCGACAATGGGGCGTGCGTTTTGTATACGCCTCGGACGAAATGTATCTCCTCTCAAATCAACCGATGCCGCCCGAAAGTTTTTACGATGGCTATCCACAATATGCCAACGGCGTTGGATTAATCCGGGCCTTTTTAGATGAAGTCAAGATTCTTGAACGGCGTCGCGCTAAAACTGGACAGGCGCCAAAAATTACGCTTGTCACAGGCCGTTTAGCTGCCAGCGCCTTGCGTGAATTGGCGCGCGTGTTGAATGAGAAAAACATCGCACGCGCCCAGGTAATCGAAATCGAGCCGGTTTTCTGGGGTGGGAACGTTGGTTGTGCCGGTTTAATTATGGGCGAGGAAATTCTCAATCAACTTTCCCACCACGATTGCGGCGATTATCTGTTTTTGCCGCCAGATGCTGTGGATAATCAAGGCCGCTTACTGGATGACATCACACTTGACGACTTGAGCCAAAAATTAAACACCGTTGCGCGCCGCGATGCCAATGGGCCGCTTGAATTAGCCGCGTTACTTTAATGTCCATCCTGAGATTTCGCCTGTGGCTTGCTTAATTCCGTTACAGGACGCGTGTTAAAGCGTGGGCGCTCGGTTAAGAGCTTCGATTCACCATCAAAAAAGGCTGTAGTGTCGTTGCGATGAAACTGCACCGCATAAGCTAAGCGCGCTTCATCAGTATGGTTGGGGCCGGAGCCGTGAATAGTGAGACGCGAGAAAGCGACAGCATCGCCGGGATGCATTCGTAAAGGCAGAAAGCGATCCGGCTCTTCGGCTACCATGCGGTGACCATCGCCATCGCTGCTGCCCACAGATTCGCGCGTGCCGTTTAAATGCGAGCGCGGCACGACTTGCAGGCAGCCGTTTTCGGGTGACATTGGCGAAAGCGCGAACCAGATATTGATGGAATGGCCTTCGTGCCGGGTGTATTGATTGTCCTGATGAAAATGAAAACGCCCGCCACCGCCGCCACTTTTTACGGCGGTAAAAGGCATGTAAAGCGTGCCCCGCCCGCCCATTAATTGTTCGGCAATCGAAAGCAGATGCGGGCTGTTGATGAATTCATCTAAATGACTTCCGGCCAAATATTGGCCGCTTTGAATGAGTTTGTGTTTGGCGTGCGTAGCCTGGCGTAGTGATTCGCGTGTAGCACCGGCAGCTTCCATAACCTCCAAAACTTCGGCGCGCATGGCGTCAATAAATTCGGAGTTCAACAGGCCAGGAATGACTAAATAACCTTCGTCTTTATAGAATCGAACTTCTCCATCACTGAGTTGTAAAGGTTGAACAATAGAGGCTACTGTAGTCATGCGAATCTCCTTACGCTATTTGGTCTAAAAGCGAGGCAACACGCGGCCAGAGTTTGATGCTGTAAAGCACGCCTGCGGTAACAATACAGGCAACGCCGGCGCCGCCAATGCCCTGCCAGATTGAATGGCGTCCGCGTGTAACGCGCGCCCAGATAAGGGCTGGAATCATTAAAAGCAACTGCCAGTGCGTGACGCCGGGGATGGTAACAATGGCTGCGAAAACTGTGGCTGCGAGCACCGAAACGTGCATTGAAATTTTCCAGAATGTTGTAATCCACAACATTACAATGCCGTTGACTGCCAAAATCAAACCAGTGCTCCAGACGGGAATCGGAGCTTCCATGTATCGCAGAATGCCGGCGCTTATAGCCGATGAAACAATGGCGACGATAAAAGGCCCGCCGCGTTGTTCGCGCTCCATGACATGAATATCGGTGATTTTTCCACGCAAGACTTGAATTAACACGAAAAGCGCGGGCACGATGGTGGAAAAGAAAACACTGAGCGAACTCCACAGAATGAGTTGGCGCCTGGAACCGCTTTGCGAAGCGACAATGCCGAGCGTCCCGCCGGGAATAACCAGATAAGGCGAAAGCGCCGCTGAAAGTGCGAAGGCTGCCCCCTGATAAGCGCGCACCAAGGGCGACATCGGCACTGGAACAGCGGTCGGGATGCTGTCCGGTAATTTATCCGGTAACTCCTCGCGTGAGGTTTCGGGGGAAAAGTGAATAACGTCTTCACCTTCATGTTCGGCTTTTTGTGCCATATCCGCTGATTTGTGCTGAACTCTTGTAGGTCAGTAGGCAGCACATCCGAGCATTCATTCTTGCTCTCTTACCTGCTCAATTGTCTGTTGGTCACTCTAAAAGTCTCTAATGGAAAAAACCATGCACGGTTTGCAATTTGCTCTTACTGCTCGCTCTGCAAAGATGAACTGTGCCAACGGTTTATCCTGGATTATTATCTCAGCATAGAGCAACTTAACTGACATATTCGATGAGCATCGATTTGTTGGGGACAGTGTAGCGGCGAAATTTGACCTGTGCAAAATATCGCAAGTTGAAAGAAATAGAAGTTAAATACAAATAAGTCTCGACCATTTTAAACGCGCATTAAGCCTGGCACATAAACGAAACGCTATGGAATAAGTGTTGTGAAAGGGTCGGAAGTTGTCGTAACATAACGAGAAGGATGGTGACGTATGAGGCAACACAAACAAAACCTTTACAGCGCAGGAAGTATGGTAAATGCGCCATTAAAGGGAATTTGGGCCAAATGGACGCAGACTCAAAGTAAGAACAGCAAATCGCGTTCGGAGGGTTGGACTTTGATCCAACTCTTAACGGTGATGGCTATCGTCGCCGTTCTGAGCGCTGGTTTGTTTAATGTAGTGGGCCGCAGCCGCGTTTCAGCCCAGCGTATGCAGTGCGATGCGCGCTTGAAAGCCGTCGCTTTGGCATTGGACGCTCATCGCCAGGAATATGGCGAATTTCCAAAACAATTGCAAACTCTGCTGGATAAAAAATACCTGCCGGTTGCCGAAGAGATGCACTGTCCGTCTGACCCCGATTTAGACGGCACCTATGCAAATTTTTATGTGCCCCGCGCACCACATGACCATCCTGAACTACCAGTTCTGGTTTGCCCTTTTCATGAAGCGCATGGCAACGCCGGAGAGCAGGCCTATTTAGGCCGCTTTGTTAAGCAGTTCACTACGCGCCCCGCAAAATTAGTTTCGGCTAATGGCGTCACAGTGCAGTCACCCGGTAATGGGCCATCAGCGGGCACGGCGGGCATGGAACTGCATGGCGCGGATATTGTGCGAACCGGGGCATCGGGCATGGCAGTTATTGAATTCGCCGATGGGTCAAAGGCCTCGTTGGGCAGCAATGCTGAAGTCACCTTGCTTCAAAGCTTTGTGGCTGGCCAATCGCAAGGCCCGCTTTATACTTTAGTGCGACAGATTAGCGGCACCGTAGCGTATAAAGTTGAAACCGGCTCGAAATTCGATGTTGTTACGCCAACTGCTACCGCCGGAGCCTTAGGCACCGAATTCGACATCACCGTAGCCCCAGGTGCTGAAGGCCCGCAGATGAGTATTCTAGTGCGCAAAGGCAAAGTGCGCCTGACAACAGTGAAAGCCAGCGCATTGGCCCCATACAATAGACTTTATACAGTGACAGGCTCAACTTTAAGCCTATCGGATCTGCTCAAACTGCCGAATGGCCTGTTAGGTGGCGGATTATTAGGCGGTGGCGGATTACTGGGTGGCGGCGGATTACTGGGCGGTGGCGGATTGTTAGGCGGCTAAGGTTTATTTGACCTCAGGCTTGTTCGATTATTGGGAAATATGCCACGCTTTCGCCTGCCGTCTGCACTTTGGGCGCAGGGTCTGATTGCGGGAGTAAGTGCTGCTGCCGTCCTGAGCGTTTTCACCAACATCGGTTGGATGCAAAGCCTTGAACGGCAAGCGCTGGATGGTCTCTTTGGAGCGCGCGGGCCGCGATTTCCTCATCCGAAAATCATCATTGTTGTTGTAGATAACGAAAGCGTGGCGCGAGCCAATCAATGGCCGCTGCCACGCCGCGTCTATGCTCAGGCGATTCGTGAATTGAAGCGCAATGGCGCTCGCATCATCACGTTAGACGCGCTTTTTCCTACTCTTTCTGAACGTCCTCAAGAAGATATAGAGTTAGCGACGGCTTGCCGTGAGGCGGGCAATGTCGTGCAGGCGATGGCTTTTCATACTTCGGGAGGATTGAACGCACCCTTACCTGTTAATCTGCCCGGTGAGCGCGGCAGCTTGGAAACGCGCTTCACGGTCAGCGGCCAGGGTAACCATCTGAACGCAGTCTGGGTATCGGCAGCGCTGCCGCCGCTTCGCAAAAGCGCAAAAGCTCTGGGGCATGTCACGGTTTTCCCGGAGCCGGATGGCACTTTGCGCCGTGTGCCACACCTGATTCGCTATCGAGACAGCATTTATCCTTCTCTGGGCTTAGCCGCGGCAGCATCTTATGCCGGTTTGAAGCCCAATGATCTTCGTGCTGATAAACAAGGCTTGCTGTGGCCGCAAACACAAGATAGCCCGGCCTGGCACATGCCATTAGATCGCTACGGCGAGGCTATCGTCAACTGGATTGGCGGTAACGGTAGTTTCCCAACGTTTTCGATGAACGAATTGCTCGATGGTCGTGTGCGCCGCTCGGCCATTGAAGGCAGCTTGGTTTTTGTCGGGGTTACAGCGGCGGGAGCCTACGAGCAGCGTGCCACACCTTTTTCTCCCAATCAGCCGGCAGTAGAATTACAAGCCAACGCGGCTAATGATATTTTGCTGCGACGCTCCTTAAATGAGTCCAGCGCCGTTTATCGCTTCATCTTGTTAGTAGCCTGTGCGATATTAGGAGGCCTGGCGGCGACACGTTTAGGATGGGGCAGCGTGCTGGGCTTTGTCGGGTTATGTTT
>DASWNL010000188.1:0-3152 GCA_036399215.1 Abditibacteriaceae bacterium | reverse complement strand
AAGCGCGAGGGAAAGGCCGTTTTTGATGGGTCGCCGCCGTTTTGGCCACCAACAGCGAGGTTTACGATGATAAATTGCGGCGAATTAATAAATGGGTTGCGACCATCAGCATTAATGGTCTTTGATAAATCCTGCTCGTTTAACAGAACATCATCTACATAAAGGCGAATCCACTTTTCGTCCCAATCCATGCGCCATGTATGGAATTTTTTGGCCCAGTCCGGGTCGTTGAAATCTTTAATCGGCTTCTTGCCGGTGTTCCACTTAGCCGTCCAACGCTTTTCGGTGCCCCAGGCAATATTGGCCAACAGGTCACCTTTATAGAACTCCATGATGTCAATTTCACCGTTAGCCGGCCATTCGCCCTGGGTGCCGACTGTCCAGAAGGCGGGCCACAGGCCGGGCGCCGTATCAATTTTGCCGCGCAGTTCAAAGCGGCCATAAGTCCAACTGTGTTTGCCGTTAGTCGTCAGGCTGGATGAGGTGTAATCAGCAAAGAGTCGCTTTTTCTTCCACTCGGCACTACCCGCTTCATAGTTCGGATTAGGTTGGCGGGCGCGGCGCGCTTCAATGATAAGAGTGCCGTTTTCCACACGCGCGTTTTCGCTTTGATACCATTGATCTTCTTCGTTGCGCACAAAGCCCTTTTCAAAGTTCCAGTTGGCTGTGTTAGGCGCGCCATCTTTATCGAACTCATCAGCCCATAGCAGTTTCCATTCATTCGTTGCCGGCGTTGACGGGGTTTGGCTTTGTGCGAGGTTGTTCATGGTGCAAAGCGTGCCGAGTAGTAAGCTGGCGCACAAAAAATGTTTCATCACTGTCTCCTAAAGGCATGATTCATTTTAACAGATGCTTTAAAGGCCTCTCCCTCAGGCACAAGGCAAAATCGCCTGATTGTAGTAACCTTACAGACGCGCCGTGTGCGTCCGTCTCATACTAAAACATAGTTAGAAAGCAACGCTGAATAGAAGACGATTTATCTATTTATTCAGCCAGAAGCGAGGCCCTTTGAACGATCCGAATATGGCGCCGCCGCCACCCGGAAGTAGTCAGAGTAGCGGTCAGAGCAGAAGCCAAGGCAACAGAGCTTATACTTCCGATATCGTAGCCCCCGTAGGCGCCCGCGCTAATGCGGGTGGCGCGGCGCCGTTTGTCCTGTGGGCGTCAGAACCCGAACGGCGCAACTCTATTGAATTCGCCGATATTGCGGCTGTTCTCCAGCGCCGCCGCTGGACAATTCTACTGACCTTTTTAGTAGTGGCCGGTTTATCTGCTTTGTATTTGCTGCTCACACCGCCGGTTTATGAAGCCAGGGCCTACTTGCAGGCACGCGTGCCCGAAGGCGAAAACGACCTCTTAGCACAGGCTCTGGGGCCAAGCCAGCCGCGCTCATTGCAAACCCAGGTCGCTATTGTGCAAAACCCGATTATCGCCAGGGATGCCATCAACACTTACTTTCCCATGGATAAGCGCGGTGATTTGCACGATTATGGCTTTGTTGTGGCTGATTCAGTTCCCGCCACAGATTTAATTGAAATCAGGGCGCAAGCGCGCACCGCTGAAGATGCGGAAAATTTGGCTAACTCCGTGGGCGCGCATTACGTTAAGTTCAGCCAGAATAACAATCGTCAGGGCACCGTCGGGACGCGCGCTTATGTGCAAAACCAGGCCATTGCGGCCAAAGCCAAATTAAACAAAGCGCAACGCGCCCTGCGCGATTACAAGCAGCGAAACGGCGTTTTTAATTTGACACGCGAAGCCGACGCTTTAGTTGAGCAATCGCAACGCTTTGAACAAAGTTGGCGCGATGCGCGGGCACAAAAAGCCGCCAGCATTGCCCAACTGGCCGAAACGCGTAATGTTTCCAGAGAAGTGCCGCCCGCGAAAATCGTCCCCGTTGAAATTCGCCGCAGACCCGAAGTCGAATCCTTAAAAATGGAATTGGCACGCCTCGAAGCCGAGAGGATTCGCTTATTGCAAGAGTTCACGCCGGGTAGCGACCGAGTCATTCAAATCAACGGGCAAATTGAAGATTTGCGGACGCGTCTGCGCAATCAGGCGCAAACCGAAACCGCTTCATGGCGTGTGGAATTTAGCCCTGTTAAACAAATTGCCCAGCAAGATGTCGCGCGATTGCGCGGGCAGATTTGGGCACTCGAAGCTCAGGGCACCGCTTATAAGAATTCGCTGAGAGATACACGACAACGTTTAGCTGCCCTACCCGAACGCGAGTTGCGACTCAGCCAACTGACCTTAGACGTTACAGCGCTGCAAAGCACCTACGACCAACTCAATGAGCGCTTACAAGCCCTGCGCATTAGTGAACACGCGCGTGTAGCGAGCGCGGAAGTCGTCTTTCCCGCGCAAGACAAGAGCGCCAAGAAAATCCGGCCTAACATTCCACGCACCATCGCTTTAGCCCTTATGGCGGGCCTGGTTTTAGCTCTCGGATTGGCCGCGCTCATTGACCAATTGGATGATCGCTTGCACTCCGACCGTGAAGCCACACAAACCACGCACTTGCCGGTTTTAGCAAACATTCCTTATTTGGATCGCGCAGCGGGCAGCAGCCTTTATGAGCCGACAGCCGCGCCGACGCTACTCTTAGAAACTTTCCAACTGCTGGCAACCAATATTGAATTTTCTGCCGTAGATGATGCTATCAGCGTGATTGCTGTTGCCAGCGGCTTACCCAGCGAAGGCAAATCAACTTCAGCTTTGAACTTAGCCATCGCTGCTGCTTTAGGCGGGCGCCGCGTCATTTTGGTGGATTGCGACTTGCGCCGCCCCACGCAACATCGTCTCTGTAATCTGCCCAACCAGGTGGGCCTAAGCAACGTTCTCACCGGCGCGCATTCTTTGCAAGAAGCGCTGCAAGAAAGCGATGTCAACGGCTTGCGCATTTTGACCGGTGGCCCAACTCCGCCCAACCCGATTCGCTTGTTGAAATCGCGCAGTGCGGCGCAGATTATTGCCGACTTGCGCACCCAGGCCGATTTTATCGTGCTGGACACGCCACCTGTTTTGGCTTTAGCGGACGCGCAAGTTGTAACGGCCTTAGCCGATGCCACTTTACTGGTTATCTCCAGCCGCGACACGGGCCGGCGCGATGTAACACGCGCGTTAGGTTTGCTTGCTCAATCGGGCACCGA
>DASWNL010000187.1:0-2630 GCA_036399215.1 Abditibacteriaceae bacterium | reverse complement strand
CTTTTATTCACCCGTTCTACTCACCGGCGCCCATGGCATCAACCGGCTGGATGCCGTGCTGGTCTCTATCGCCGCCAGTGATTTCTCCCGGCTTGGAATTGTCGTATTTGTCACCGGCGCCATTGCCGTGCATTTCATCTTGCTGCGGCAAATACTTGTCGTCCTGCTCCAAGTCCTTTTCGTTCAACTGTTGAGGCGTTTCTTTCGTTGCATTAGTCGGGCCGTCTGCTTGTGGCATGATACAACTCCTTTCGTGCCCGCTTTTCTTGCAAAAGTAGCGCCGTTTAGCCTTGTAATGCCACTACAATTTTTTGCCCGACTAAAACACGTATTGGTTCTGGCAACGATAGTTGAACTCGCGTGCCATCCTGCTTACTTTGCACGCGCACATTTCGCCCGTTGACGTTTAAGGTTGCGGTTTTGAGAGCAATGCCGGCAGGCAAAGCCAGGCTCAAAGTTCGCAGCGATAATTCTCCCCATTTCACATCAATTTCAGCGCGCAAAGCATTATTATCGATGCGCTGCGAAAAACTGCCCCATGCTCCAGAGGTAGTAAAGGCGGCTTTAAAATTTTCCGGCGAAACGCGCGGTGCAAAACCAAGATGCCCGTTGGGGCCATGATATTCGTAGCCACAAACCGCCGTAAAAACACCATAACTTGCCATGGAACGCGCATAATGGTCGCCGCATTCAACTTCGTTCCACGGATTGCGCCGCGCGCCATGATAACGGTCATGCACGGCACGCGCAACCGACAAACCTTCTTGCACCAGGCCTTCCCAAATCAAGTGTCCGGCGGCTTGATATTCAAAGCCGTTCATGCACTCATTGAAATAACCTGCCGCCCAGTCCGGGCCTTTACCGGAGGCTTGTGCATAATCCCAATCGGCGCGCGGGAATGTGCACATCAAAAGACCGGCCTCTCCCGATAGGGCATACCAACGGCCCGGCTTATAAACCGCGCGATAGGCGCCAGCATCCGGCGTAAAATTATATTTATAAAGTGCCGCTAAAGCGCTACGCGTTTCTTTTTGCGGCAAAACGCGCGGCAATCCAACTTGCCAGGCCCAACTTTGCCCGAAAACCTGGTCTATCTCGCAACCAGTGCCAGAGTTGATGGTATCGGGTTTGGTTGGGTCAACAACGCTCATGAAATACTCGCCGTTAAAAAGTTGCCGGGTAATCTCCTGCCCGCCCTTCTCAGCAATCATTTCACAGCGCACAGCAAAATCGTTTTCCTTCATCTCACGCGCCATTGCCGCGCCGGCACGTAGCGCCGCCACATAAAGCGAGCTAAGCCACGAGACTTTGCCATACCAATCAGTATCCAGCGTATTATGCTGCGCGCCTTCCATGATGCCGTTATTGTCCGTGTCACGTTGTAACAAAGGTTCAAAGGCTTTTTTGATTTTAGGCCAATTGCGTTTAAGAAATTCGCCATCCCGCGCCATTTGATGTTCACGGTAAACCCGCAAAATAGTGCCGGCCTGACCATCAACGGCTAAGTTACGATCAAACTCGGCGCGAAAGCCCATCACGCCCGTATCTTGGTTGAAAGCAATGCCCAAATCCACCCGCTCGCGTGTGTCGCGTTCGAGTTCGGGAAATAATCGCGCGACGGCGTGTGCATAATGCCAGACATGCGTGCAGGTGCCGGGGCAACAGCCAACGCCTTCCCAGGCGTAAAAGCGCCCATCGGCAAAACGAAAGCACGTCGAAGTCGCCAAAATCGAAGCGTTTAGCAAAGTGCGATCTAAAAACCAGTAAGGCAAACTCGAATCATACCAGGTGTCACGAAAGAGTTTGGTCTGCGATGACAAACGCGTGAAATTGGTTGCTACATATTGTGCGACAGCGCGCGCCGAATCGAACTTGCTTGCGTAATAACGTCCGACCTTGCCCAAACCTTTGATTTCCAGATGCGGAAAATGCCACGATAAAATGAACTCGGCATTCGCGCTCTGATTCGGAGCCAGATTAAATTTCCGTCCCAGCGAGCCAACCAACGGTTCAGTTATGGGCGCCGAGGTTTCTGCACTGGCAAACCCACCGCGCCCACCGGCTGCTTGCGCAACTTCGGGCGGCGCGCCGAGCAATCCTAAGCCCATCGTTCCATAGTCGCTTTGTTCTTCCAACTTGCCGCCTGCCACTTGATCGCTAAAGGTAATTTTGCCAACGCCAACATTACCCCACGGCCCGGTTCCGTTGTCCACAATTTCCAGATTCGCCTGGCGCCCCTGCAAAGCACGCACATCGAAAAACTTCAATGACATGCGGTTATCGTTATCGCCGGATATGCTTTGCTCTACTTTGCCGTCAACTATCAGATTAATTCCGGTGACGCCTTTAGCCGCGCCGCCGCCAATCCAAAAATGGATGTAATTGCGCTCAATTTTAAAAGCGGGACTGGTTAGCTTTCCGACGTGTGAATCGCGGGCGCCAACGTCATTGCCGGGCGATGAGGCGTGCGTATTAACAAGACGTTCGCCTTCGCCACCAACATCGTTTTGATAGCCAATGATTTGGTTACGCCGCAAGGGCCGGGTGCCAAACGCCGTGCCCTCAACTGTCCACGGCGCAAAGGAATCTCTATTCCAATCTTCAAAAACGAAATCAGGTCGCGCACCCCC